>NZ_JBSSAB010000071.1:0-1060 GCF_054058195.1 Thermostichus sp. OS-CIW-29 | reverse complement strand
ATGACCATAGCGGTAGGGCGCGTGCGTCAGGAGCGAGGATGGTTCGACATCGTCGATGACTGGCTCAAGCGCGACAGATTCGTGTTTATCGGCTGGTCCGGGCTGCTGCTGTTCCCCTGCGCTTACCTAGCCCTGGGCGGCTGGCTCACCGGCACCACCTTTGTAACTTCCTGGTACACCCACGGGTTGGCCAGCTCCTACCTGGAAGGGTGCAACTTTTTGACCGTAGCCGTCTCCACCCCCGCCGACAGCATGGGGCACAGCCTGCTGCTGCTGTGGGGCCCCGAAGCCCAGGGGGACTTCACCCGCTGGTGCCAGATTGGGGGGCTGTGGACCTTTGTGGCCCTGCACGGAGCGCTGGGGCTGATTGGCTTTATGCTGCGGCAATTTGAGATTGCCCGGCTGGTGGGGGTGCGGCCCTACAACGCCATTGCGTTTAGCGCGCCGATAGCGGTGTTTGTGAGCGTGTTTTTGATTTACCCGCTGGGGCAGAGCAGCTGGTTTTTTGCGCCCAGCTTTGGGGTGGCGGGGATTTTCCGCTTTTTGCTGTTTTTCCAGGGGTTCCACAACTGGACGCTGAACCCGTTCCACATGATGGGGGTGGCTGGCGTTTTGGGTGGAGCGCTGTTGTGTGCCATCCATGGGGCGACGGTGGAGAACACCCTGTTTCAGGATGGGGAGGCGGCCAGCACCTTTCGGGCTTTTGAGCCGACGCAGTCGGAGGAGACCTACTCGATGGTGACGGCCAACCGGTACTGGAGCCAGATTTTTGGGATAGCGTTTTCCAACAAGCGGTGGCTGCACTTTTTCATGTTGTTTGTGCCGGTGACGGGTTTGTGGATGTCGAGCATTGGGGTAGTGGGGTTGGCGCTGAACCTGCGGGCGTATGACTTTATCAGTCAGGAGGTGCGGGCAGCGGAAGACCCGGAGTTTGAGACGTTTTACACGAAGAACATTTTGCTGAACGAGGGGATTCGGGCGTGGATGGCGCCGCAGGACCAGCCCCATGAGCGCTTTGAGTTCCCTGAAGAAGTCCTCCCCCGCGGCAATGCGCTCTAAA
>NZ_JBSSAB010000070.1:0-1339 GCF_054058195.1 Thermostichus sp. OS-CIW-29 | reverse complement strand
AGTCGCTCCTGCACGCGATGCAGCTCTTGAATGGGCTCGTAGATTCCTAGTCGTGTGTCTATCCAGGCAGAGCTGGCCGTGCTGACAAAGTAGCGCACATCAGAGCGGGGCGAGTAACGAAAGGGCTCCGGCAGCTCTCCCCCAAACACCCAGTCCAGCAGGTTCTGAATGCGGTGGCGGGGATGCCACTTTTCATCAAAGGTGTGGTAAGCGCGGCGGGCAATTTGAATGGCTTCTTGGGGATGGTCTAGGTAGTAGCGAACTTTTTCCAGGAGTTCGGCTTCGGAGTTGTAGGTGTCGCAGTAGGTGCCGGGCGCCAAAAGTTCGTCCAATCCTGAGGCGAAGGAGAGCTGGTCAGTGAGCAGAAAGCCCCCTGCAGAAATCACTTCCAAGTTCCTTAAGTTCAGATCCCCATTTTGGCTGCAGTTGAAAGAGATTAACGAGCCACCAAATATTAGTTGAGGATTGTGGACTCGAGTCTTTATAAGTAGAGGTAGACCCAGTTTTTTCAAGGACATGATCAACTTAAGACGTCTGTAATGATAAGAGTTAAAATTAAGGTTACCCACAAACGCAACTCTAATTTCTTTCTTTTCTATCCAACTGGAGCTGGTGAGACAAGCGGAAATGAAAGGCAGCCAAGCTAGCCTTTGAACTCCTGCTGCTGCGAACCAGTGGAGGTGCTGTCGGTCATAGGCGGTGGCAATATAATCAAAGGCTTCAGTGGCCCAGTAAGTTAGAAGGTGGGTGATAGGGAGCACATGATGATGCGTATCTCCGGCTAGCAAGACAGTTGGGCAGCCAAATTTTTTCGTGTTGAAAGGACTAGTCAGATCAACACTCGATGTCCAGACAATCACCAAGTCAAATTCTTTGTCTTCGACTTGATCTGAATACTGGACAAATTCATAGAGGTCAAAGTCTTTGTCAGGACACTCAACTAAGCTTTTTGGAACACTAAAAAAATCGAATATCTGTCTTCTAACCTTTCCTTTCGGACATAGAGTTACTTGACGCTCTGAAAGAGTGAGAGGTGGGACATAATCAGGTGGAGTCATCCAAACTAGTAGAACTCGAGGATTCATCAGTCTCAGAGCTTCCTAAAGATTACCACTGCTTTCGTAGAATATGCATCTATTCAGATAACATAAGCACCCGTAGTTACCCTGAGAAACTTCCTCCTGCCAGAGGAGATGGGTAGGATCCAACATCTGGTCAATCTGCTTGCGGTCTTGCTCAGAAGTAAACTCCACGTAAATCACCTTGATGTCTTCGAGCTGCTCTTGCAGGCTGGTCAACACCTCCACCTCATTCCCGCCTGTAGCCACCCTGAGCACAT
>NZ_JBSSAB010000069.1:0-1901 GCF_054058195.1 Thermostichus sp. OS-CIW-29 | reverse complement strand
AGTCTTTGAAGTGGGATGTTCAAAGGCTCTGAAGTGGGGTGTTCAAGGATGGGGATGAGGTGAGCTTAAAGGTCACTTCCTGCCCAGCCCACCTGCAGGCAAGATGGCGGCGCTAGCAGCAGTGTCAAGGGCAAGCGGCGCTAAGCGCCGTGCTACGCACCCTTGACACTGCTGCAGTGAGCGCCGCCTCACTGCAGTTAGGTGGGCTGGGCAGGGGAGCAGGGATCTATCAGACTCTGACGTAACGCTGGATCTGACGATGCCATGCGAAAAAGATCTCTGGGTCAACCATCTGGTCGCCATCCTCATCCAGCAGCATCAGGTCCTCATCAGTCTCCTCCTCAGACTCTCTCAGCACTTCCTTAAGCAGTCCCCCACTACCAATGAATCGCAGCTTATGCACTTGGTTGGTCAGCTCCAGCAGCCAGTCGCGATCCATCAGATCCTCTGGCTTAGTCGAGTACTTCAGCGTCTCAGCGATGGCCCCCCGCAGGGGATGCTCAGATCCACGACGGCTCTTGACAGCCTGGACATGGACGATGGGCGTGTAATCCAGCCTGGCTGACTCTTTCCACAGCTCGGTCCAACGCGCTTGCTTGACGTAGTTGATCGTGAAATAGCTTGGCCTCACCATCATGAGCACGTGGAAATGGGGATGGGCGGATCCGTCGTGGCCACGCGTCACCTCAGTCGATCTGATCCAGCCGATCGTGTTGTGCGCAAACTCAGGGCGCTTGGTCATTCTATTAAATGACACGTTCATGTGCTGGATGGTGGATCTCAGATCGGTGATGGCGCAGTTTCTGACGGTGAGCGTCAGGAAAATCCAGCGGGCTGTCGGAAAGGCTGACTCTAGCTCAGGCAGTACCCGCAGAAACCTAGCTTGCCACATCAAGGATCTGCGCCACCAACAAACAGGGCAATGCCGCACTCTACAGAATCTGGCCATCACTAATTTAAGACGCTTCTCACCGGTCTCCAGCTCAGTTACCCAGCCAAAACCCAAGTATCCAGTGCACTGGCGGATGCGCACTGCAAGACGGTCATAAACCGTCTTCTGGTAGAGGCCCTCCACCTGCTGAGCTTGGGCGCGATGGACATCCCACGGCCTGTCGCTGGGGCTGAGGTCTGTGAGGAATTCAAGCTGCTCTGCATGCAGGATGGAGTTGGAAGTTGGGTTAGAATTGGTGGCCATAAGAGACTTCTCCAGAGTCGCTTGCTAGGCGGTCGAGGGCTCCCATCCTTGACCGTTTTTGGTTTGACAGTTGGCATCGCCGGCGAACACTTGCGGGTCTACCAGAGGGCACGCGAGTCGGTCTACCAGAGGCCCCGCAGCCGGCTGAGACATGCGCCAGTGATTGCTCTACCAGAGGGCACGCAGCCGGCTCTACCAGAGGCCCCGATGCCGGCTACAGACTAGCATCTATCTGAGTCAGGCACAATAGACTGGCCTCAAATGCTTGCTCCACAAGGCTTTGTCCCACCTAACACAAGGCAAACAATACACGCTGGCTATCCCTCTAGTATGAACATAAGGAGGGCATAGCCGGATCTATCTGCAGAGGGATCCACCATGGCTGCGCCGCCGTGGCCCAATGAGGGATCCGGCGGCGTTAGCGCCGCCATAGCCATCGCTGGATCCGGCGGCGTCAGCCAAGAGGATTGAGCTCTACTCTTGAAGTTGATTGTTCAAAAACTTTGAGGTTGAATGTTCAAAGTCTTGAAGTGAGGTGTTCAGAAGCTTTGAAGCGAGAGGTTCAGAAGTTTTGAAGTGGATGTTCACAGTCTTTGAAGTGGAGTGTTCAAAGTCTTTGAAGTGGGATGTTCAAAGGCTCTGAAGTGGGGTGTTCAAGGATGGGGATGAGGTGAGCTTAAAGGTCACTTCCTGCCCAGCCCACCTG
>NZ_JBSSAB010000068.1:0-2100 GCF_054058195.1 Thermostichus sp. OS-CIW-29 | reverse complement strand
CTTCCATGTGCTGATGCTCATGAGGCCCAGCTACTTTACCCATAACTACGTCAAGCAGGAACGATGGGCCGAACTCTGGCAAGAGTGCGCCCGCCTCGACTACACCCCCGTCATCGATATCCGCACCGTCAAGGCACGCGGTGGAGACTCTGGGGAAAGTCCCCTGAAGCGGGCTGTCATGGAGACGCTCAAATACTCGGTGAAGCCGTCGGATCTGACCCTCAGCCGTGACTGGTTGGTGGAGTTGACTGCCCAAGTCTATAAGTTGAGGTTTGTCGCAAGCGGTGGGGTGCTCAAGGATGTCTTGCGTGAGAGCGAGGAGTCTGATGAGGATCTAATGCTGCTTGACGGGGATGGCCAAAGCGGTGATCCGGTGCTCCTCTTCGAGTGGAGAAGACAGGCTAAGCGCTATGTCGAGGCGGTGGACAAGCCCATTAGTGTGACCCATCCCAACTTGGAGGCCAGCTAACCCACCTGGATCCCCCACCGGCCCACCTAACTGCACTACGGCGGTGCGCATGCGCAGGCGTCAAGGGTGCGCAGCACCGCGCAGCGGCCATGGCCCTTGACGCCTGTGCTCCAGCACCGCCCATCTTGCTTGCAGGTGGGCCGGTGGGGGGGGACAGGTTCAGGTTCAGTGCTCAGTCACGGTTGACGCCGCCGTAGCCGGTTACGTGCCCTCTGGTAGAGCCGGCTGCGGGCCCGTCATAGCCGTCAGCGGGGCCTCTGGTAGAGCCGGCTGTGGGACCGGCGGCGTCAGCCGTGAGTGTGGAGGTGACCTTAAGGCCCACCCCCAAATTTGAACTTGAATTTGAACAAAATTGAATTTGAACTAATTTGAACTGAACAGGGTTGAACTTTGAACTGAACAAAATTGAATTTGAATTGAATTTGAACTTTCAACTTCAAATCCTTTGAACATCCCACTTCAAAGATTTTCAAAACCCCACTTCAAAGATTTTCAACTCAGTCCCCCACCCCGGCTGACGCCGCCGGATCCCTCAGGGGGCCACGGCGGCGTTGACGCCGCCGGATCCAGCAGGGGCTATGGCGGCGCAGCCGTGACTGACCACGATAGGGATCCCGCAGCGGCATACCTTTACTTGATAATAGAGGGGTATCTGGCGAGTATTCTTGCGGCGTGCCAGTGGGGGGAAAAGCCTTATGGGGCAAGCATTTGAGGCCACTCTATTGCGCTGCCGCCCTGTAGGTGCTAGTTTGGGCCCAAGAGTGACGCCGCCGTAGTCGCTATCGGGGCCTCTGGTAGAGCCGGCCGCGTGCCCTCTGGTAGACCAGTTGCCGGCGCCCAACTCAGCCCGTCGCGGGGCCTCTGGTAGACTGACTCGCGGGGCCTCTGGTAGGCCAGTCAGTGGTACCGGCGGCGTCACTCTTATAAGTAAGTAAAAGCGGCCAAGAGTGCCAGCTCCTGGCCGCCTAACCAAGCGATTTGTGAGACGTTTATGTCTAAAATCCTGCCACAATCGTGGACTAATAGTCTACGATCTGATAGCCCCAGGTACCTCACCGACTACAGCCCGCAAGACCGGCCGTGGGACATCCACCGTGCTCAGGCCCAGCAGGTGGAGGGCCTCTACCAGGAGACAGTTTATGACCGCCTAGCGGGCCGGATCCGGGGCTGTACGGGCTATCTCGGGTTTGGCTGGGAAGTTGACCCCGACACGGGTGAGGCCCGCCTCAAGCTCAAGCTAGCCCGCTTCTGTAGAGTCCGCCATTGCCCCGTCTGCCAGTGGAGAAGATCGTTGATGTGGAGAGCCCGCTTCCTGAAGGCCATACCATTGATAGAGGCCCGATATCCCACGTCGAGGTGGGTGCTCATGACCCTAACCGTCCGCAACTGCCCCCTTTCCGAGTTGCGCGACACCCTCAAGCACATGAATGAGTCTTGGCATAGGTTGCTCAAGCGGGTGGAGTTTGACAGCAATGTCCAGGGCTGGATCCGGACAACCGAAGTCACCCAGGGCCGTGATGGATCCGCGCACCCACACTTCCATGTGCTGATGCTCATGAGGCCCAGCTACTTTACCCATAACTACGTCAAGCAGGAACGATGGGCCGAACTCTGGCAAGAGTGCGCCCGCC
>NZ_JBSSAB010000067.1:0-2519 GCF_054058195.1 Thermostichus sp. OS-CIW-29 | reverse complement strand
TTTCTCGTTTTGACAAATTGGCCAGGAACTTCTTGAGTTTTCTCTATCTCGTCAGTGCTCTCTTTTGGCTCAAATGAAAGATCAACACAACCTAGCTAAAAAAGTTCAAACTCAGGGTTAATGACAGCAGGCCGCAACGCTCACAATAGCTCAAGCAAGCTACTCAACGCTACTGGGCTGGGCAGCAACGGTGGGTTGGTTGACGTGGTTTTGCCGGACTACTAGGCTAGTTGGTTAGTTCTGGCATGCGTTCTGCATGGGCTAAAGCCTGCTCCAGCTTTAGTCTGTGTGGCTCTCTCAGAGAGCAAGGAGCGGCTACCTGCAGCTTGCGGGGAAGTCACGCCTGTGGAGATCCCTCTGGCGGGGCAGTGGGGGTGATCTCTGCTGCCAGCCATAGTTCGTTAAGGCAGGAAGAAAGCAGAAGCGCGGCAGACGCTGAGCACTCCGCGCCGCCGGTGCGAGTGGAAGTGTTTGTTGGCGTTTCGTAGGTCTTTCAGAGCGGTACGCTCTAGCTGGTGGAGCTACCAGGTTGGCTGCACTGTGTTATCTACACCTGAGGTACAACCATGAACTTCTCTCCTTCTGGGTCTGAAACCGCTTCGGTTTACTTGCCGGCCCCCACGGCTTTCCAGACGGAAATGATTGTCGGGCAGGTGTTCCGACAGGATGTGCTGGGCGATATCCGCAAGGGTTGGAATGGCTTTGTGGAATCGGGCCAAATTTGGGCGCTTTTGATAGGGATCGTGGCGGGCTACATGCTCAAGAGCATCACCAGCTCCCACTAGGGCCTTGTCACCATTGCTCTAGCTGGATCCAGTTGGCCTGAGCCGGCGGGGTTTTGGCCGTCGGTATTTGGTTTTTGTGCTTTTTCTTCTGCAGCGGGGTCTTTCTTCCCATTCTTCCGGTTCCCAGCCGATGTCTGAGCCGACGGTAACTTCCACCCCTCGCCCCTGGAGCCAACGCTTCGAGGGATCCCTGCATCCTGCCATCGCCCGCTTCAACGCCAGCATCGGCTTCGACATCCGCCTGCTGCCCTACGATGTGGCCGGATCCCTGGCTCATGTGCAGATGTTGGCCGCTTGTGGCATCCTGACCCAGCAAGAGGCCGACCAGATCCGGTGGGGATTGGAGCAGATCCAACAGGAAGCGGCTGCCGGCACCTTCCGGCCCGATCCAGAGGCAGAGGATGTCCACTACGCCGTCGAGCGTCGTTTGGTGGCTTTGGTGGGGGAAGTGGGAAAAAAACTGCATACCGGGCGCTCCCGCAATGACCAAGTGGCCACCGATCTGCGTCTCTATCTGCGAGATCAGATCGATCACCTTCGTCAAGCCCTCTGGGAGCTGCGCGGAGTTTTGTTGGACTTGGCTGAGCGGCATCTGGAGACAATCCTGCCCGGCTACACCCATCTGCAACGGGCTCAGCCGATTAGCTTGGCCCACCACCTCTTGGCCTATGAAGAAATGTTCTGGCGAGACTGGCAACGGCTGGGGCGGGTGCGGGAAGAGGTGAATGTCTGCCCCCTCGGATCCGGGGCTTTGGCCGGCACTTCTCTGCCCATCGATCGGCAGCTCACCGCCCATCTGCTGGGATTTGAGCGGATCAGCGCCAACAGCTTGGATGCCGTCAGCGACCGGGACTACCTGGTGGAGTTCCACGCTGCCGCCAGCTTGATTTTGGTGCATCTCAGCCGCCTCTCGGAAGAGGTGATCCTCTGGGCTTCCCAGGAGTTCGGCTTTGTCACCCTCACCGATGCCTGTGCCACCGGCTCCAGCCTCATGCCCCAGAAGAAAAATCCCGATGTGCCGGAGTTGGTGCGCGGCAAGGCGGGGCGGGTGTTTGGCCATCTCCAGGCTTTGTTGGTCACCTTGAAGGGGCTGCCGCTGGCCTACAACAAAGATCTCCAAGAAGACAAAGAGGGACTATTCGACACGGTCGATACCCTGAAAGCCTGCCTAGAGGCGATGACCCTTCTGCTGCGGGAAGGGATCCAATTTCAACCTGAGCGCATGGCGGCTGCTGTGCAGGAAGATTTCTCCAACGCCACCGATGTGGCCGACTACTTGGTGCGCAAAGGGATCCCCTTTCGCACAGCCCATGATTTGGTGGGGCAGATTGTGCGCATTTGTTTGGCAGAGGGGATCCTGCTGCGGGATCTGCCCTTGGAGCGCTGGAAAACCTTCCACCCGGCCTTTGAGGCGGACATTTTGACGGCCATTGAGCCCCGCCAGGTGGTGGCCACGCGGCTCAGCGCCGGGGGAACGGGCTTTGCTGTGGTGCGAGAAGCCCTGCAACGGGCCCAGGCCCGCCACCAGCAGCCAGAGCCATCGGAAGAAACTCCACAAACTTAAAGTAAACTACCCGACCCTGACTGCTTCGCAGTACAGGGGGGGCTTTCAGTAGCCCTGCAGTTGGCAAGCCAACCACGAACCTCTAGGCTGGTTTACGACAGCCCCCAAGAGCGCAATCACATTCGCACCATTCAAATCCGCATCCCCTTCCCATCCACAGTGCCCACACT
>NZ_JBSSAB010000066.1:0-2771 GCF_054058195.1 Thermostichus sp. OS-CIW-29 | reverse complement strand
CTAGAGACAATAGCTTTGGAGATGCGATGATTGACCCACGCCTGAAAGCGCCTCTCCTTGCCAGACAGCCGTTGCAGCAGTTGACGGCATCTGCGTCGCGAACTGCGTGTGCCCTTACTGGCTTTGCGTTGGAGTACCGCCCTCAACCGCGAGTAATGGTCTCGGACTTTGTTCAGCTGCTGTCCATTCCAGTTATCTCCTTCCGATGTATGAGCAATATCCGTCCTGCCCAAATCCACCCCCAACACTCTGCCCGTGCGTTGCGGTGGGGATGGCTCCGCTTCCACACAGATTTGAATGAAGTAGGAGCCATCTTTGCGTTTGACCAGAGTGGCGGATTTTGGATTGGAGCCTGTCAGCTGTTCTCTCTGGTAACGGCCAATCGCCAGCTCAAAGCGCTCTCGACCCTCCACCGTGGTCAGCGACACCGTCCAGTCTTTCTCGCGGAACGAAAAGATACGTGCATCGTAGGTAGCGAAGCCACCCTTGAACACTTTGACGGGGCGGTTTTTCTGTCGGGCAACTTTACGGGCGCCGGCCAGCCGTCTGCAGACCTGCTGGGCCAAGTTACTGGACAAGCCGAACCGGGCCCGGATTTCGCGGTAGCACAGAGACTGGAGCTTAACGGCGTTGGCGACTTTCTCCGGCGTGTTCTGGTTGACCCAGTTCAAGGCTTGGCCAAAAGCCTCCATCGTCGCGTCCAATTTGGCGGCTTGCGACTGGGACACCTTGAGCTTGCAGGAGACGGTCAGGACTTGGGTCATGGTTCTATCATAACTTCCGCATTCCTCCCGACCCTCGTCCTACGGACAGAGGGCGGGGCTCCTGCGATTTCTAGCTGACTCTGCCGGCACAAGATTTTAAGGGAAACTTTAGATCTTTTGCCCCGATTGGCCCAAAAACGTGACATAATGGCCGTAGCAAGCTCAATTTCCCCGCTTGCGCTTGGCCGCGAGGACAATGTTAACATCTGTGTCGAGGAATCTCCGTACTCCCTCGCGAACGCACCTTGAAAACCTCATGAATTCAGGCTTTTCCGAGGGTAGGGTTGATCCCTACCTTTTCCCCGCAAGGGGACGGAAACCGCTTGCTACCATAGATATAACGAATCCCCCTGTTAGTAAGTTGATCCCTACCTTTTCCCCGCAAGGGGACGGAAACATAAAGCAACCTGGGTGCTTGAGGGGGACTAGTCTTCTTCGTTGATCCCTACCTTTTCCCCGCAAGGGGACGGAAACCGGGGACATGCGAGCAGGGTGGATACATTTAAAGTACATGATGTTGATCCCTACCTTTTCCCCGCAAGGGGACGGAAACCTGCAGAGACGTCCCGACAAATCGCGGTGAACAACCGGTAGGTTGATCCCTACCTTTTCCCCGCAAGGGGACGGAAACTGCCATTGACGTACTGGCTCCACTTGTGGTAGAACGCCGTTGATCCCTACCTTTTCCCCGCAAGGGGACGGAAACCTAGTTGCATAACTTTATCCTCAATATATCGAGGTGGATTTTTGTTGATCCCTACCTTTTCCCCGCAAGGGGACGGAAACCCTCAACATCCGGGTGAAGGGGCTTTCCGCCTCGATCTCGAGTTGATCCCTACCTTTTCCCCGCAAGGGGACGGAAACATACCTCGATTAGGTTATGGGAACATGGAACAGCTAAGCTGTTGATCCCTACCTTTTCCCCGCAAGGGGACGGAAACGGCCGTATGGTCTGCAGCACACTGGGGTACTGTTTGACGTTGATCCCTACCTTTTCCCCGCAAGGGGACGGAAACTTTTCTCCCGAACTATCCGCTCTGTGTCAGTACCCGCTCTGTTGATCCCTACCTTTTCCCCGCAAGGGGACGGAAACGGCGGGCGTTATAGCGGGCGCGAGGCACAGTCAGATCGTTGATCCCTACCTTTTCCCCGCAAGGGGACGGAAACGGTCTCGAAAAATATTTGCCCTTCACGGCAGAAAGCAGTTGATCCCTACCTTTTCCCCGCAAGGGGACGGAAACGACTAGAAAGACCAGCCCTTTACTGGGGTGGGCACCTTTAGCGTTGATCCCTACCTTTTCCCCGCAAGGGGACGGAAACGCCATCTCGAGTGTTTCGTTCGGCGTTAGAATCCAACGCCGGTCGATCCCTACCTTTTCCCCGCAAGGGGACGGAAACTCCCCACACGCCGATTGACCCCGATCCATTTAGGTTATCGTTGATCCCTACCTTTTCCCCGCAAGGGGACGGAAACCATCTTTAAACGTGAACTCCAGACCTTTTGGTGTGTATGTTGATCCCTACCTTTTCCCCGCAAGGGGACGGAAACTAGGGCCGAGGAGAACATGTTCTCCACCAGCTTTTCGGTGTTGATCCCTACCTTTTCCCCGCAAGGGGACGGAAACTGGGGTCATTCCAGGTAATGCTCCACCTGCTATTGCATACGTTGATCCCTACCTTTTCCCCGCAAGGGGACGGAAACAGCCAATCAAAGATTGGCCCAAAACTAGGATTGTTCATCCTGTTGATCCCTACCTTTTCCCCGCAAGGGGACGGAAACAAATCGGGTTAGCCTGACTGGATCTAGGTTATTTATTGTTGATCCCTACCTTTTCCCCGCAAGGGGACGGAAACTAGAGAGAAGCGAGTAATGAGCAAAGAGAAGTGAGGTTGATCTCTACCTTCTCCCTGCAAGAGCATGCCTCTAACCCCCAAAACCCTGAACTTTGCTGAATTTACTGAGCTTTAGGCGGTTTGGCAAAAGTCATTGAGAGGGATATAGTAGAC
>NZ_JBSSAB010000065.1:0-3102 GCF_054058195.1 Thermostichus sp. OS-CIW-29 | reverse complement strand
ACTTGGCTCATAAGTTCATTGTACTTCATCAAAGCGCATTCCTCCCGACACCGACCCTACGGGTACAGTGCGGGGCTCCTGCGATTTCTAGCTGATCCCACTCCAAAGGGATCTGCAACAACGGGCTTATTGAGAGTTATTCACAAGAGCCATTTTCTGCACTATGCTAGATTTGGGGATAAACACCCAAGGATCCCAGGCCCGTTGTGGTGGGCGCTCTAGGATTCACAGCTCCTTTTAACTTGTGCTGGAGAGTTTTATGTCCGAAACTTCAACCCTGCGCCAGTCTTTCAACAGCGTGCGCGACAATCCTGTCTTGCTTGGCACTGAGATAACCCAGCCGGTTTGCGAGGGGATGAACGCCCTGCTGGCCAGCTTCCAGGGGCTGTACTTGCAGTACCAGAAGCATCACTTCGTGGTAGAAGGCACTGAGTTCTATCCGCTGCACCAACTCTTCAAAGATCACTACGAGCAGGCGAGGGAGCATGTCCACGACCTGGGAGAACGCCTAGAAGGGCTGGGAGGTGTGCCGGTAGCCAGCTTTGCCACCTTGGCCCAGCTTTGCTGCTTTACCCCTGAGCCGGATGGAGCTTTTGGGGCACGGCAAATGTTGATGAACGACCTGGCGGCAGAGCAGGCCATCATCGATCTGCTGCGGCGGCAGGCAGCCCAGGCGGAGAGCCTTGGGGATCGGGCCACCCGCTACCTCTACGAGCAGATCCTGTTGAAGACAGAGGATCGCGCCTTCCATCTCCATCACTTCCTGGCCAACGATAGCCTGGTGTTCGGCTTGATGAACGGCAGAGTCTAGCCAGAAGGTCCACAGGTGGGCTTGAGCCTGCCTGGTTTCCGACCTCTGGCTTTTTTTTGAAAGGCTATTGAGAATTTGTTTCATCTCTTCACTACTATTCTTTACTCTGAGGTGCTGATCCCGGCCATGAACCCCGCCTTTCTGGACTCTGAGCGCGGCTATCTCTTGAACATTCCTCTGGGCGAGCGCTGGCGCGTTGGTCGGCGGCTGATGGAATTGGGGATCCCGGCGATTTGTACAGGAGATGGTCGTCTGCGGGTGGAGGTGAGTACTCCGTTGGCCGTTCTACAGGTGCGCAGTGTGATCCGTCAGCACACAGCGCGGCGACAGGAGTTATTGGATGGCCTAGAGGTTTGTTGGCAGCTCAACACGGAGGCTGGGGGTCAAGATGAGCAAGTTTCCTAAGCAAGGGATCCCGTTTGAGTCGGAGGGCCAGTTTTTGGGATTTCTTCCCGATAAAGACGGCAAGCTCAAGTACCTGCGTTGGCAAGCCGGAGCGGACGTTTTTTCCGGCAAGATCCCCAAGCCCCTGCGTTCTGCCCTTTACCGCACCCTCAAACCTGGAGACACCGTGCAGATCTGTGGGGAGCGGGAGGTGGATCCGCACAAAGGGCGAGAGAAGTGGGTGCTTTACCGGGTGGTTCCCCTCGGAGAGAGGGCGGGGGGTTTGTCTTCGGCTTCTGGGGCTGAGGCAGCTTCCGAACCGGTTGCTCCAAACATCACAGATATCAAAGGAGATATCAAAGGTACAGACATCAAAGGTAAGGTGCTGGTCTGCCAGAAATCCGACTGTTATCGGCGTGGGGCCGGAGCGGTGATGCAAGCCCTGAACGCCCACTTGGCCGCCTACTCTGGTTCGATTTGCGTGCAGGGGGTGGGCTGCATGAAAGATTGTAAACGGGGCCCCCATGTGGTGTTTATGCCCGACAAGGCTCGTTATAGCGGCGTTTCCCCCCAGGGGATCCCGGCTTTGTTGGAGCGGCATTTTCCGCTTTCCTCGCCGCAACCCCAAGAGGTTGAAGCAGCAGCTTCTTCCTAACGCCCATGGGATCCCCACCGGCGAACAGCTCTGTGAGGTAGGCACAAAATCAAAGGGTGCAGCAGGAGTTTTCCGGCAAACCTAGGCGGAGCGAGATCCGGATTGCCGGGTGGTACAAAGGATCCCTCCTGTGTGATGCTACAGACAGAGGCAGGCTAGGGGAGGGAACAAACCTTGCGGGTGGGGATCATCGGCACCGGCTACGCAGCTCGCTCACGGGCCGAGGCCTTGCGCAAAGATGGGCAAGTGCAGATTGTCGCTGTTGCCGGTCGAGCTCCCGACCGGAGCGATGCTTTTGCCGCCGAGTTGGGGGCCGTCGCCTATTCGGACTGGTCTTCTCTGTTGGGCGAGCAGCGGCTGGATCTGGTTTTTGTCAGCACCATCAATCGGGATCATGCCGCCATTGCCCGTGCTGCTCTGGAGGCAGGGATCCACACCGTCGTGGAATATCCCCTCGCCCTCAGCGCTGCCGAAGCGCGTTCCTTGGTGCAATTGGCAGCCGAGCGGCAAGTGCTGCTGCACGTCGAACACATCGAGCTAATTAGCGGCGTTCACCGGTTGCTGAAACAAGAGCTGGAAGGGTTGGGCAAGCTGTTTGCCGTTCGCTACATCACTCTCACCGCCACCCACCCCGCCCCCGATCGCTGGACCTATCGGCCTGAGTTGTTTGGCTTCCCCCTCATGGGGGCCGTTTCTCGCATCCACCGCTTGGTGGACTTGTTGGGCAGGGTAGAACGGGTGAGCTGCCAACTGCGCTACGACGGGCCGGATCTGCCCCACCGCTACAGCAGTTGCTACTGCACAGCCCAGCTGAGTTTTGCCAGTGGGTTGCTGGCGGTGTTGACCTATGGCAAGGGGGATTCCCTGTGGTGCTCGCAGCGGCTACTGGAGTTCCACGGTCAACGGGGGGGCCTATTGATCAACGGCGAAGAGGCAACGTTGCTGCGGCCCGGCAGCGCCCACCCTCTAGAGACGGGATCCCGCCACGGCCTGTTCGAGCAAGACACCCGCATGGTGCTGGATCACCTGCGCCACGGCAGACCCCTCTATATCCATACTGAAAACATGCTCCACGCCCTGGCGGTGGCCGAGGCAGCCGAGCGATCTGCCCAAACCCAGCAGGTGGTTTGCGTTCAGGATTGGCCCTAAGGGAAGTCCCTGATACATTTACGCTGAACACTGCTGAACATCACTGTTCAACTATGCAGCGATAGCATTCTGTTTGTTTCCATTCGCGTTAGCGGGACGGAGT
>NZ_JBSSAB010000064.1:2500-4998 GCF_054058195.1 Thermostichus sp. OS-CIW-29 | reverse complement strand
CACCTTCGGGTGTTAGTGGCGGACGGGTGAGTAACACGTAGGAATCTACCCTCAGGCGGGGGATAACAGCTGGAAACGGCTGCTAATACCCCATACAGGCGGAAGCTGAAAGGAGCAATCCACCTGAGGATGAGCCTGCGTCGGATTAGCTAGTTGGTGGGGTAATGGCCTACCAAGGCGACGATCCGTAGCGGGTCTGAGAGGATGGCCCGCCACACTGGGACTGAGACACGGCCCAGACTCCTACGGGAGGCAGCAGTGGGGAATTTTCCGCAATGGGCGCAAGCCTGACGGAGCAATACCGCGTGAGGGAGGAAGGCCCTTGGGTTGTAAACCTCTTTTCTGGGGGACGAAAGCTGACGGTACCCCAGGAATAAGCCTCGGCTAACTCCGTGCCAGCAGCCGCGGTAAGACGGAGGAGGCAAGCGTTATCCGGAATTATTGGGCGTAAAGGGTACGTAGGCGGCTGGTCAAGTCTGGGGTCAAAGGCCACAGCTCAACTGTGGGAAGGCCCTGGAAACTGACCGGCTAGAGTGAGGTAGGGGTTGCGGGAATTCCCGGTGTAGCGGTGAAATGCGTAGAGATCGGGAAGAACACCTGAGGCGGAAGCGCGCAACTGGGCCTCAACTGACGCTGAGGTACGAAAGCTAGGGGAGCGAATGGGATTAGATACCCCAGTAGTCCTAGCCGTAAACGATGGACACTAGACGTTGGCCGTATCGACCCGGTCAGTGTCGGAGCTAACGCGTTAAGTGTCCCGCCTGGGGAGTACGCACGCAAGTGTGAAACTCAAAGGAATTGACGGGGGCCCGCACAAGCGGTGGAGCATGTGGTTTAATTCGATGCAACGCGAAGAACCTTACCAGGGCTTGACATGCCGCGAACCCTGCGGAAACGTGGGGGTGCCTTCGGGAGCGCGGACACAGGTGGTGCATGGCTGTCGTCAGCTCGTGTCGTGAGATGTTGGGTTAAGTCCCGCAACGAGCGCAACCCTTGTTCCTAGTTGCCAGCATTGAGTTGGGCACTCTAGGGAGACTGCCGGTGACAAACCGGAGGAAGGTGAGGATGACGTCAAGTCAGCATGCCCCTTACGCTCTGGGCTACACACGTGCTACAATGGCGCGGACAAAGGGTCGCGAGCGCGCGAGCGTGAGCCAATCCCAAAAACCGCGTCTCAGTTCAGATCGCAGGCTGCAACTCGCCTGCGTGAAGGCGGAATCGCTAGTAATCGCAGATCAGCATGCTGCGGTGAATACGTTCCCGGGCCTTGTACACACCGCCCGTCACACCATGGGAGCTGGCCATGCCCGAAGTCGGAGCACCCGCCGAAGGCAGGGCTGGTGACTGGGGTGAAGTCGTAACAAGGTAGCCGTACCGGAAGGTGCGGCTGGATCACCTCCTTTTAGGGAGACCTACCTTGGGGCATCTGAGGGGA
This sequence comes from Thermostichus sp. OS-CIW-29, assembly GCF_054058195.1. NCBI lineage: Bacteria > Bacillati > Cyanobacteriota > Cyanophyceae > Thermostichales > Thermostichaceae > Thermostichus > Thermostichus sp. OS-CIW-29. Next base: position 3,563 of record NZ_JBSSAB010000064.1, on the reverse strand, counting down.
GTTAGACCACCCTCAGGCCAGCAAAGGTTATCCCAGGTCGGTCGGGGTTGAAGAGATGGTTGACTGGGGTTCTGGAGGGGAACCGAGGGGAGGGCTATTAGCTCAGGTGGTTAGAGCGCACCCCTGATAAGGGTGAGGTCCCTGGTTCGAGTCCAGGATGGCCCACTGTTTGTCCTGGAGAAGGGAGAGCTAGCAAGCTAGAAGCGAGCTGGCCAAGCTGAGGGCAAAGCCAGAGGGTGGGTGCAGTCTGGATTGGGGGTATAGCTCAGCTGGTAGAGCGCTGCCTTTGCACGGCAGAAGTCAGCGGTTCGAGTCCGCTTACCTCCACCACTTTGGTGAGGAGCGGGGAAGGGGTTCTCCAGTTGGATAGGTTGACGACCGGGCTAGGGGTTTGGGTCCGAGCACAAGCCTCCAGCCGGGTTGAGCCGGCCAGCACTTTGAAAACTGCATAGCAAGAGAGCAGCATGCTTCTGGGTTGAGCCCTCCGAGCCTTGGCTTGGGGGAAGCAGCAGCAACCTGGGGGCATGAGGCAGGTAGAACACCAATGTTACGTGAGGTGAAAAGGTCAAGTCAGTTAAGGGCGCACGGTGGATACCTAGGCACGCAGAGGCGAGGAAGGGCGTGTTACCGACGAAACGCTGCGGGGAGCTGGACAAAAGCGGTGATCCGCAGGTTCCCGAATGGGGCAACCCGGCAAGGCGCAAGCCTTGTCACCTTTGGCTGAATCCATAGGCCAAAGGGGCGAACGCGGCGAACTGAAACATCTTAGTAGCCGCAGGAAAAGAAAACAAAAGTGATTTCCTCAGTAGCGGCGAGCGAACGGGAAAGAGCCTAAACCGCTCAGCTACGGCTGGGCGGGGTTGTGGGACGGCCAAACGGCAGCCGGCGGGCTAGGGGAAGCAGCTGGAATGCTGCACCAGAGAAGGTGAAAGTCCTGTAGCCGAAAGCTCAAAGGCGCCGGCCGGATCCCGAGTATCACGGGGCAGGGGAAATCCCGTGTGAATCGGCGAGAACCATCTCGTAAGGCTAAATACTCCTGCGTGACCGATAGTGAACCAGTACC
>NZ_JBSSAB010000063.1:0-6056 GCF_054058195.1 Thermostichus sp. OS-CIW-29 | reverse complement strand
GCGGCAGGCCTTTGCAGCCCAAATCTCCGAGATCCGGGCTGAACAGCAACGATCTGCCGAGCGCTTTGAGGCTCAGATGGTTGAGATGCGGCAGGCCTTTGCAGCCCAAATCTCCGAGATCCGGGCTGAACAGCAACGATCTGCCGAGCGCTTTGAGGCTCAGATGGTTGAGATGCGGCAGGGCTTTGCAGCCCAAATCTCCGAGATCCGGGCTGAACAGCAACGATCTGCCGAGCGCTTTGAGGCCCAGATGGCCGAAATGCGGGCCGAGCGGCAGGCTATGGAAGCCCAACTCCAGACCGAAATCCAGGAGATCAGGGCGTTGATCCAACAGAACCAGGAGCGGATTCGACAGAACGAAGAGCGGGGAGACGAGCTGGAGGTGGCCATACAGGAGTGCCGCCGAGATATGCAGGCTGGGTTTGCCGAACTGAGGGAAGCGCAAGCCATGATGATGGAGCAATTTCGGGAGCGCGATGGCCGCCTGATCGAGGCTCAACTCAGCTTTATTCGGGAGATGCGGGAAATGCAACGGGAAGTGGCGGAGCTGCGACTGGATTTTCTCAATCACATGCGCCAATACCACCCACCTGTCGAACGTTAAATGGCTACGGCAGCACCTGGGCGGTCACCTCAGCTTGCGGTCGTAGGGGTAGCGGGGGATGGCTCTGTGGCTTCCTGGGGGATCCCCCCCCTTTCCCAAGCCAGGGTTTTGGCAGGAGCCCCTCATCTGCTCCGGCACTTTACCGATCATCCGGCCCGCAAGATCCCGCTCACCGGGCCGGTGGAAAGTTGGATCCCGCTTTTGCAGCAGGAGATGGCTCAGGGATCCCTAGTTTTGTTGGCCAGCGGGGATCCGCTTTTTTTCGGGATCGGGCGGCTGTTGACGGAGTATTTCCCAGCGGAGCGGTTGGCCTTCTATCCGCAGGTGAGCTCGGTGCAGCTGGGCCTGAACCGCCTGCAGATCCCCTGGCAGGAGGCGACCATCCTCAGCCTGCACGGGCGGGGAGTGGAGCGGTTGGAAGCCGTTCTCAAGCAGGGATCCCCTGTGATCGTGGTGCTCACCGATCCGGAGCACACGCCGACGGTCTTGGCCCGCTTCATCTCCGACCTGCGGCTGCCGGTGCGCTACCAAGCCTGGGTCTGTAGTCAACTGGGATCCCCTCAAGAACAGGTCGTGCCCCTCCAAGAAGGGGAAGACGCCGTTTTCCCCAGCCCCAACGTTGTGGTGCTGCGACGGGTAGAACCGGAGCCAGATCCCCATCGCTGGCCTTTGGTCGGGATCCCGGACGACCAGTTCTACACCTTTCCCGACCAGCCCGGCTTGATCACCAAGCAGCCCATCCGCCTGCTCACCTTAGGATCCCTGCAGCTCCCCCAAGAGGGCGTGGTGTGGGATATCGGTGCCGGCACCGGCTCGGTGGCCATCGAAATAGCCCGCCTCTCTTCTCGGCTCCAGGTCTATGCTGTCGAGCGCAACGCCATGGGCATCTGTCTGATTCGGCGCAACCGGCAACGCTTTGGCCCAGAGAACCTGCAGGTGATCCCGGGGGCAGCCCCCCAAGTGTTGGCCGACCTGCCAGATCCGGATCGGGTGGTGCTGGGCGGTGGCGGCAAAGGGATCCGCGACCTGCTGCCGGTGGTGGGAGCCCGCCTGCGGCCTGGAGGGATCTTGGTGGCCAACTTCGCTACCCTAGAAACCTGCAGTGAAGCCCTGCAATGGCTGCGTTCTCGGGGCTGGCAAGTTCGAGTAGATCACGTTCAGATCTCCCGCTCTGCCGTCCTGGCCGAGGGCACCCGCTTTGCCCCCCTGAACCCGGTTTACCTGCTGCAAGGGATCCCTTCAAATTGGAAAGCCCAGTAAGCCCCCCGTTGCTCTGCTTTCCCTTCTCCCTGTGGGGGAGGGAAAGTTATCCCTCGTCCTCCTCATCGGCGGTGAACCCCGGTCGGTACAGGTAGGCGGAGGAGGGACGGTTGGTCTTCTTGATTTGGTCTTTGATGGATTCCAGGTCGATGTAGCGATCCGCCAAGTTGATCAGTTGATCGCTGGTCATGGAACGCAAGCTGACCACCTCCACTCGTGCCCCTTGGTAGCTAACGGCATTGACCGCATAGGCCAAGTCTCCATCGCCGCTCACCAGCACAGCCGTCTCATACCAGCGCACCAGCGACAGCATATCCACGGCAATTTCCACATCCAGGTTGGCTCTCTTGGATCCATCGGGCAACTGGGTTAGCTCTTTGGTAACCACGCGGTAGCCATTGCGGCGCATCCAGAGCAAAAACCCCTGCTGCTTTTCGTTGTTGCGATCGACGCCGGTGTAGAAAAAAGAGCGCAAAAGGGGCGACCGACCACTCAGCGTCTTCAGCAGACGGGTGTAGTCGATCTCAATGCCCAGTTGCAGAGCGGCGTAGAACAGATTAGACCCGTCGATGAATATGGCCACACGCCCACGGTTGTCCTGCAAGGAATCCCCAGGCTGAAAACTGGGATCAGGATCAAGACGCAGCATTCGGGTTTTCTTCTCCAAGTTTTGACAAAAGGGCAGAAAAAAGAGGTGTTAAATGGGTTTAATCGCCAATACAGCTCTTTCCGGCAGCACTGACTACAGCTAATGCAGATGCCTCTCTTGTGCGATAGGGATCTTACTGCTTCCCAGAGTGATCTGCAGAATTCCCATGAAGTCGGAAAAAGCCGTAAAAGGCTGCCCCAAGCCCTGGGACACATGATTTACCCTAGCGCAGGAGAGACGATCCCCGGAGAAGATTTCCAAAATCCTAAAGAAAAATACCTACGAAAGGAGAGGCTTTGGGGATGGAGTGCGGGGATGGGCCGGTACCTTACCGCTTTTCGAGCCCCTTGCACAGAGGGGTGCTGCGCAGCCGCTACAAGCGGTTTTTGGCCGATGTGGAGCTGGAAAACGGGCAACAGATCATCGCTCATTGCCCCAACACGGGGCCGATGAGTGGGGTCTGTCAGGTGGGGGCACCTGTGTACCTCTCCCATCACCCGGAGCCAAAACGGAAACTGGCCTACACCTGGGAAATGATCCAGGTGGATGGGGTATGGGTGGGGATCAACACCAGCTTGCCCAATCGCCTGGTGGACTGGGGGCTGGAGCGAGGGTGGTTTCCCCAGTTGGCAGGGTTTTCTCGCCGGCAACGGGAGGTGACCTGCGGCAAGAGCAAAATCGACTTTCTGCTGACAGGAGACTCTGGCTCGGCCTATTTGGAGGTGAAGAATACCACCTGGGCCAAGGGATCCCGCGCGCTGTTTCCCGATACGGTGACCACTCGCGGCCAAAAACACCTGGAAGATTTGATCGCGGTGCGCCAACAGGGTCAGCGTGCCCTGCTGCTGTACTGGATCAATCGCGCCGATTGCACCGAGTTTGCCCCCGGCGAAGAACGGGATCCCCGCTATGCCTGTCTGTTTCGTGAGGCCCTGCAGGTCGGGGTAGAGATGTTGCCCTATCGGGTCGAGGTTTCGCCGACAGGGATCCGACCCTTGGGTTTGGCCAAAATCGTTGTCTAAGCACCCCAAAAGAAGGGGCAAGCTCTCTGGAAACGGCTGGGGATCGCCTATAATTCTGTTTTCTCCAGATTCTTCCATTTTCCAGGCATTTGAGGACCATGAGCGAACCTTCCTCCCGTCCTCATCACATTGTTCTCACCTCCCATCCCTCCCCTTATGGGACGCAAGCCCAGCCGATTCGCTGGGGATCCTTGGATCCACTGCAGCGGGGGCCGGTGGTGGGTAGCCTGACCAATCTTGCCCATCGCAATGTCATCGGCACCCATGCGGGAGCCTACGCTGTCTATCGGGCATTGGCTGTGGCCAGTGGCTCTTTGCAGGCGGATCACCGCGCCGATTTAACCCATACTGCCCCGGTGGTGTCGATTGGCCCTCACCCAAGCTGGGGAGATCCAGACCGGATTGTGTCCTTGGATCCCTGGGGAGCGGTTGTGGGAGAAGTCTTTGCTCCCCTCTATGCCCAGGGCTACGATATTCGCCCTACTATTGCCATTACTCAGGCCCACATCCACATGCCCGAACTGCAGGAGGCGGTCAACAAAGGGCGGTTGCGGGTGGATGGCCGGATCCTCAAAGACAATGGCAGCCTGGTGGTCACCAAAGCCGCAATCGAGCCGGTCTGGTACCTGCCGGGGATCGCCAAACGATTGCAGGTGAGCGAAAGCCTGCTGCGCCGCACCCTCTTCGAGCAGACGGGAGGCATGTTTCCAGAATTGGTGACTCGCCCAGACCTATCGGTGTTTTTGCCGCCCATCGGTGGCCAGACGGTGTACATCATCGGGCAAGTGGCCGCCATCACCGACCCGGCTTTGCCCCTGGCGGTGCGGGTTCACGACGAATGCAATGGTTCCGATGTGTTTGGCTCGGATATTTGCACCTGCCGCCCCTACCTGGTGCATGGCATTGAGGAATGCGTTAAGACGGCCCAGGCCGGTGGAGCCGGGGTGATCGTGTACCTGCGCAAAGAAGGCCGCGCCTTGGGAGAGGTGACCAAGTTTTTGGTCTACAACGCCCGCAAGCGCCAGGAAGGAGGGGATCGGGCTGATGCCTACTTCGCCCGTACCGAGTGTGTGGCAGGGGTGCAAGACATCCGGTTTCAGGAGTTGATGCCGGATGTGCTCCATTGGCTGGGCATAACCCGAATCGATCGCCTGATTTCCATGAGCGACCTCAAGTATCGAGCCATCACCAACTCCGGCATTGAGGTCGTGCAGCGGGTGCCCATCCCAGAAGAGCTGATCCCGGCGGATGCCCGTGTGGAGATCGAGGCCAAAAAAGCTGCCGGCTACTACACCGAGGGGGAGGTGCTGGATGCGGAGCGGCTGGCCCAAATCCGAGGAAGGGCCTTGGTGGAGTGAGCGGGATCCCTCATGCAAGTGGCTACCTGGAATGTCAACTCCATTCGCACCCGGCTGCCTCAGGTTTTGGCTTGGCTGGACAGCCAGGGATCCCTGGATGTGCTCTGCTTGCAGGAGACTAAGGTGGTGGATGAAGACTTTCCCCGGGCGGCCTTTCAGGAGCGGGGCTTTCATGTGGAGGTCTACGGGCAAAAGTCCTACAACGGTGTGGCTCTGATCAGCCGGGATCCCCCGGAAAAAGTAGAACGGGGGTTTGGTGCGCTGCTGCCTTCGGCGGCAGATTTGGACGAGCAAAAGCGGCTGATGAGCGCCATCTACCGCGGGATCCGTATTCTCAACCTTTATGTGCCCAACGGTTCTGAGGTGGGATCGGAAAAATACGCCTATAAATTGCGCTGGCTAGCCACGCTGAAGGATTACCTCGCCGTTGCCCTGAGCCAAGGGGATCCCATCTTGCTCTGCGGGGACTTTAACATTGCCCTGGAAGATCGGGATATTTATGATCCCCAAAAAGCGGGAGAAATCATGGCTTCCGAACCGGAGCGACAAGCCCTGCGGGAGATCTTGGCTTTGGGGTTTGAGGATGCGTTTCGCAAGTTCACCCCAGATCCTGGCCATTTTAGCTGGTGGGACTATCGCTCGGGAGGGTTTCAAAGGAATCGCGGCTGGCGCATTGATCATCATTATTTGTCTCGTGAGCTACAGGAGAAAGCCACCGCTTGCTGGATCGATGTCGAGCCACGGCGGGCGGAAAAACCCAGCGATCATGCCCCTGTCATTGTTGCCCTGGATATTTAAGCGCCTTGTTATAGTCATTTCAAGCTAGGTTGAGACACTCCCCAAACGCTCCCTGCCACTGCCTTCACCCCTTCTCTCAGAGGAAGAGGGGAGCCAGGCGGAAATGTTTCATTCCTGTTTAAATGACCATAACAGCTCATACCAACTAGCCATCCAATTAAAATGGAGCGGCCTCTTCGAGAATTTTCAGCTAGAAATCGCAGGAGCCCCGCACTGTACCCGTAGGGTCAGTGCCGGGAGGAATGCGGAAGTTATGATAGAACCATGACTCAAGTCCTGACCGTCTCCTGCAAGCTCAAGGTGTCCCAGTCGCAAGCCGCAAAGTTGGATGCGACAATGGATGCCTTTGTGCAGGCGTTGAACTG
>NZ_JBSSAB010000062.1:0-7068 GCF_054058195.1 Thermostichus sp. OS-CIW-29 | reverse complement strand
AGTCCATCCAAGAAAGCCGCACCCAGTCTGCCGAGGAGAACGCCGCCCGTCTGCGGGAAATCGAGGAGCTGCGTCAGTCCATCCAAGAAAGCCGCGCCGAATTTGCTGAACAAGCTGCTGCTCAGGCTCAAAGCTTGCGAGAGCTACAGCAAGTTGTCAGCGAGACCCGCTCTGACTTAGCTCACCTTGCCGAGTGGGCAGAGGAAGTGACTCAAGCTCTGGTTACCCTCACCGCCCTACAACGAGAGCACGAACGCGCCATCCAGGCCATCAACCAACGGCAAGCGGAAACGGATCAGAGGTTCAACGTTCTCCTTGAAGAAGTGCGCTACCTGATTCGCCGGCAAGGCTCTGACGGAAATTCTCCCCCCTCGTCGGCCTGAGCACTGGGATCCCTTCGGAACTGCGAAGACAGTCCTAATCTTCATCCACTTCCCACTCCAACAGGTGTGCATAGGGAGCCACCAAGTGGGGAGCATAAAAGGCAACGGCTCGAAGGGCATGCCAGTCTTCCAAGCAGCCAAAGACGGTCGGATACTCATTGCGCTCCAACCGCTCTGCAATTGCCGCCACCTCAGCTTCGGTAAACTGGCGGGGATCCATCCCCTTAGCAGGGGCTTCCACTTTGGACTTGGATCGGGCAGACATAGGCAGCCTGAACACGCTACAAGCCGATCTTAGCCTCTTCCTTTTTGCCCGGCCGACTTTGAAAAAACTTGACACACTCCCCACCTCAATCGCTTGCTTCTTGCGCAGTTGTGAGGACGGGGCTTCAGACCCAACTTTTGGGTAAGCCAACCCCTGTTCTCCCGAAACTCTGAAAAGGGATCCCCATTCCTCCAGTTTCGTGGCAAGGTGAGGACAGATACCGCATCGGAGGCTGCTATGGAGAGCAAGATCCCCGCCCGCGATGTCCAAGTTGCCCTTATCGGCCCGTCCACGCTGGTTCTCCGCTCCCGCACCTGGGATCGCCTGAAGTTTGAGCTGGAATACGCTCGGCAACGGGGCACCACTGCCAATAGCTACCTCATCCAGGCCCGCCAAACCCTTCTCATCGATCCTCCGGGGGAATCGTTCACCAGCATCTTTTTAGAAGAGCTGGCCCAACACCAGTACCTACAGCGGTTGGACTTTATTTTGCTCAGCCACGTCAACTTTAACCGCATTGCCACTCTCAAAGCCCTATTGCCTCTGGCTCCCTACGCGATGGTGCTCTGCTCCAAACCGGGATCCATTACGCTACGGGCCGCCTTTGAAGAGATGGATCCCTTGCCCCGCAGTCGCGACGAAGAGGAAGCCGCCGATCTGGGCATTTTCTACAATGGCGACCAGTCTTTCCGTTTGCGGGTCATCCGAGATGGGGATCGCCTGGATTTGGGGGAAGGGCATGAGTTGCACTTTCGCACCGTGCCCACGCCCCGCCACCCAGATGCCCTCTGTACCTACGATCCGGCCACCGGGATCCTCTACACCGATAAGCTGTTCGGCGCCCACGTGTGCGATGAGCAGGTGTTTGACGAGCATTGGCGGCAGCTCAGCGAAGACCGTCGCTACTACTTCGACTGCTTGCACCGCAACCAATTGCCCCAGGTGAAGGCAGCCCTGGCCAAGTTGGAAGAATTTCCCGCCCAAATCTATGCCCCTGCCCACGGCCCCTTGGTGCGCCACAGCCTGCGGCGCTTGCGGCTGGACTACCACACTTGGTGCGAGGAGGATCCCGGCGAGCAGCGGGTAGCTCTTCTGTACACTTCTGCTTACGGGAATACAGGTTTGATGGCCATGGCCATAGCCCAAGGGTTGGAGCGGGCCGGCGTTAAGGTGGAGCGGATCAACTGCGAATGGGCCACCCCGGAGGAGATCGCCCAAGCTCTGGAGCGCTGCCAAGGGTTTGTTATCGGATCCCCGACCTTGGCCGGCCATCCTCCTGTGCAGATCCAAACCGCCCTTGGCATCATCCTTTCTTCGGTTCCCACCACCCGGTTAGCCGGGGTTTTCGGCTCCTACGGCTGGAGCGGAGAAGCGGTGGATCTCATCGAGAGTAAGTTGCTCAATGCCGGCTTTTCCTTGGGGTTTGAGACGATCCGCGCCAAGTTTAAGCCCACCCCTGAAATCCTAGAAGCCTGTCAAGAGGCGGGATCCCAGTTTGCTCAGGCCCTGCGCAAAGCCAAACGAGCCCGCGCCCCTCGCCAAACCAGCAGCGAAACTCAGGCGGATCGGGTTGGGCAAGCCCTGAGCCGGGTGGTGGGATCCCTGTGCGTAGTTACCGCCCTGCAAGGAGAGACCCGCCGCGGCTTCCTCACCTGGTCGGTGGCCCAGGCTAGCTTCAATCCACCAGGGCTAACCCTGTCGGTGAACAAGGAACAAGAAGCCGAATTGCTGACCTATCCCCAGGCACCCTTTGTGCTCAACATCTTGCGGGAAGGCAAAGGTAGCAACTTGCAGCGGCACTTTCAGCGGCCCCAGCGCCCTGGAGAAGATCGCTTTGCCGGCTTGGCCACGGCCACTGCTGAGAATGGCTGCCCCATTTTGTTGGATGCCTTAGCTTACCTGGAGTGCCGTGTGAAAACTTGGATGGACTGCGGGGATCGCTACCTGGTCTATGCCGAGGTGGAACGGGGCAAGGTGCTGGATCCCACGGGGGTTACGGCCATGCGGCGGGGGTAGTGTATTGGAGAACAAAGAATTTCGATAATCCAGTCGGGTGCTGCGGTGAAGTCATCTTCTGGCTCGCCTGTTTCACTGAGGCGAATTCGATCCCACGCAATTACAGCAATATCGGGAACAATGGAACGACCGGCAAAAGTGCATCGCAATTCGGGTAGGGCAGTATAGTCGGTGGTGCTGCCGTCAACCTCAGCCACGAGGCGTTTTTGCAAAATGGAGTGGCGGACTTTGGGCAGCGGTTTTTGAATGGCAACTCCATCCACGTACTCCCATGCCGGAGAATCTTCTATGTGAGGCAACTTGAGGAAGTCTTCAAGAGTGAGAGCCAAATCTAGGCGAGTTGTCATAGGTTTAGGCAAAGCCCCCCCGGATCCCTGCCAGTAATGTATCCCAAAGCGAGGGGAAGAAGTGGAATTAAAATTGCGGCAATTCGGGTAGATGTAGCGTAAAAGTCGTCCAACCGGCAGAGCTGTTGACCTCAATGGATCCCCTCAGTTGATCCACCATTTGTTTCACCAAAGCCAAGCCCAGACCGGTGCCCCCTTCTTTCCAAGGATCATGGCTGGGGATCCGGTAAAAACGCTCGAAAATGCGGGTGAGCTCCTCGGCCGGGATCTCCCGGCTGTTGCTGACCTCTACAACGCTGCGACGGCTTTCGGTTCCTATCCGTAAGCGGATGGATCCCTGGCCGGGGGTGTATTTCACAGCGTTGTGCAGGAGCTCCCGCAGGATACGCCCCAAAAGGAGAGGATCTGTGGTGATGCTGCTCTCCAGAGGCACGTTGGCTTGAAAGGTTTGCCCCTTAGTACGGGCGCGTTCGCCAATAGCCAACAGCAAATCCCCCAACAAGGCTTCCCAGGTCAGCGTTTGCAGATTCAAAGCATAGGCTCCTGCCTCTAGCCGCTGCAAATCCAACAGGTCATTGATCAGCTCGATCTCCCGTTGGCATTCCCGCTGGGCGATGGATAGGTACTGGGCCTGCTTCTCCCTCGCAGGGGCAACTTGCAGCATGTGCAACGCCATTTTCATGCTGGCTAGAGGAGTGCGCAACTCGTGGCTGACGGTGCTGATAAAGTCATCTTTGAGGCGGTTAAGGCGCTCTAGGGCTTGCACCTGCTCTTGGGCAGCTCGGAATAGGCGCGCCTGCCTTAGGCCGATAGCACATTGATTGGCCACTTGAGCTACGAGATTCATTTCCTGCTCATCAAAACTTTCCTCGCTGCTGCGAAAAACCCACAGATCCCCCAAGACTTGCTCCCCATCCCGCAGAGGGCAGACCAAGACTGATCCTTGGCGGGGGTCGTCAGGAAGTAAACAAAATATGCAGGGCTCTCCTCGCAACAACTGGGCGTAGAGATCTGGATATTGGGCAAAGGGAATACAAGTATGCAAGGCCGACCCCAAGCGAGGACAATACTCGTAGCTGATGGCGGAAAGGGTGAGATCGGCGTTGTAAAGGCCAATATCGCAGCCATCTGCATTTAGGTTTTCTCCCAGCTCGCGCAGAGCGGTGTTGAGAATTTCAGCTTCATCCAGAGAGTCGCGCACCCGGTCAGTGATGCGTTTCAGCAGGGCCTCAAATTGCAAAGCCCGCTCCAGCTCCGCAGTGCGCTGCCGCACTTTTTCTTCTAGCGTTTGCTTTAGAGCTTTTACCTGCTCGTACAACTGAGCCTGTTGCAACGCGATAGCCAACTGGTCGGTCAGCTTCTGCAAAAGCTCAATTTCCCACTCCTGCCACGGGCGGCTGGATTGGCAGTGCTGCGCCACCAAGAGGCCCCAAAGGTCTTCACCCTGTCGGATTGGGATCACCAAGTTGGCCTGGGCCTGGAAAGATTCCAAGAGTTGCCGATGGCAGGGATCCAAACTGGCTGTCGCCACATTGTCGATGGCCTGCACAAAGCCCTGTTGGTACTTGCGATAGCAGGGATCCTGGCGAAAGCAAGCATCCCACACGGAGCGGCCCAAGTGGCTGGGCCAGGGATCCAGCACCGCCTCGGCAGCTACCCATCCCCCTATGCCGTCCTGTAACTGGTAGATCATCACCCGATCCACCTGGAGAAACTCTCGCACTTCCGCCGCCGTGGTCTGCAAGAGGGGCTGCAAGTCCAAGTTCTCGCGGATGCGGCGCAGCAGGGATCCCAGGAGTCTCTCTCGCTCTGCCTCTTGCAGCAGCAGATCCTGAGCCTGCTTAAGAGGCGTTATGTCCACAACAACGCCACAGACGGCATAGGGATCCCCCTGGCAATCTCGCAGAGCAAATTTGGTAACCCACTGGCTCAATTGCTTGCCATTGCGGGAAAAAATCCGCTCGTAGCTGACAGGATCCGGAGATTGGAGAGCTCTCTGATCCTGCTCTCGGAACTCGCGGGCCTCTTCGGGAGTGAAAAGCTCATCATCCAGCTTGCCAATAAGTTCTCCGAGCTCAGAACCTCTCTGTTGTAGATAAAACCTGTTGGCGTGAAGATAGCGCCCCTCCAGGTCTTTGAGGAAGATGGAAAAGGGGATGCTGTCCAGAATAGCCTTAAGCCGAGCTTCGCTTTCTTGTAGAGCCAGCTCTGCTTCTTTCTGCTCCGTAATATCTTCGGTAATGCCAACAATACGGATAACCTCTTGCTGTTCGTTCAAGATGGGTCGGCAAGAAGTACGCAGCCAGCGCAGCCTGCCATCCCGATGGAAAAGGCGGTAGGTGATCTGCTGGGCTTCTTGAGTGGCTCGGGCGGCCGCCTGCAGTACCCTTGGCAGATCTTCGGGATGGATCCTGTCTTTCCAGAGATCTGGCTTGCGGCGAAACTCTTCTGCTGTGTAACCCCAGATCTTCTCGCTTTGGGGGCTTTTGTAGAGAGACTGGCTCAAGTCTGCAGAATACACAAAGAAAACCACCGGTACAGCCTCTGCAATTTCTCGGAAGCGGGCTTCGCTCTCTCGCAAAGCCAGTTCCACCTGCTTTTGTTGGGTGATATCGCGGGTACTGGAAACGATCCCTTGCACAGAGGGATCCTCCAAAAGATTGGTGCAGAGGCTCTCCAGCCACACCCACTGGCCGTCGGCGTGTTGGGCCCGGTAAATAAAGCTGAGTGTCTCGCCAGGTCGAGCCTTGAGTTGCTCAAGAGCATTAGCAACGTTCTGCCGATCCTCGGGGTGAACCCAATCCAAGGGTACGGCCTCTCCCTGATTGGGAGCACGCCCCAAAATTTTCTCAGCAGCCGGAGGATTTAAGGTATGCAGCAGACCTTGGGCATCGATCCGACACAAAATGTCGTGGCTGTTGTTGAGGAAGGCGCGAAAACGCTCTTCTTGTTCCCACACCTCCTGTTCCAGCCGCTTTTGTTCGGTGATATCTAGGACAATGCCGAGAAGTCCCAAACCTTTAGACTGATCCTGAAGCTTTACAGCGAAGCGATAGGTGTAGCGCTCCTGGCCTTGAATCATTTCCTTACCTTCGAATTGGCAAAACCCTTGCCGCTCTACGTCGGATAGAACTTGAGAGGTGTACTCCAGCCAGTGAGGATATTCTCGAGCTGCCTCCTCCAGAGAAGTACCCAGCAGATCGCCAAACCAGGCGCGGTCAGTGGCATTTTGCAAAATTAGCACTCCCTGGGGATCCCTGGCCCACACCGCCAATGGCAGGGCATCCAACAAGGTGCGCAGTTGGGCCTCCCGCAGCCGCAGGTTTTCTTCCAACTGTTTCTTCTCGGTAATGTCTCGGCCCACGCCGCGAATAAACTGCAAGCGGCCCCGCCGGTCAAAAATGCCTTGGTTGATCCACTCAAACCACCGCACCTGCCCCGCTGCATCCGCCACTCTGCTAATCCGGGTAAAGGTGGGCTGCTGAGGGGTAAGGTGGGCTATCTTTTGCTGCGCCTGCTCCTGCTCTTCTGCCAGCAGCACGTCGATCCAGCGCCTGCCCCGCCAATCCCCCAAGATTTTCTGGCAAGCTTCGTTACATTCCACCACCGTCGTATCTGCACGCGCCAGCATGATGACATCGGGAAAACCCACCTGATCCCGCTGCAGCCAGCGCTTTTGCCAGTACATCACCACGGCCAGTGAGGATCCCCAAAGGAGCAGCCAAAGCCATCCGGGCAGAGTGTTCCAGTTGAGTAAGGTAAGCAGGTTGACCAGATCCCAGGAGGCGCTCATGAAGGTTGTCGATTAAGTTAAGTTTAGAAAGTGTCAAGGAGTACGCTGCTTTTCGGTAGCATTTCTAACCCAGGATCAAGCACTGTGCCAACAATTCCCCATCTCCCCGAAAAGGAGAGCAAAGTTTGAGTCTACTGGAACGGTGGGGCAGTATCCTCGAAAAGGGGGCTTTCAGCTAGAAATCGCAGGAGCCCCGCACTGTACCCGTAGGGTCAGTGTCGGGAGGAATGCGGAAGTTATGATAGAACCATGACCCAAGTCCTG
>NZ_JBSSAB010000061.1:0-9154 GCF_054058195.1 Thermostichus sp. OS-CIW-29 | reverse complement strand
CGGGATACCGCCATTCTGTTTGGAAACAAACAGAATGCTATCGCTGCATAGTTGAACAGTGATGTTCAGCAGTGTTCAGCGTAAATGTATCAGCTGCCTATTGCAGCATCAAAAAAAGAAAGTCTTCTAGGTTGGTTAGGAAGGTCAGCACCTCAGCGGTTGTTCGTTCTTCATCTGGGGCTCCCAACTGGACGGCCTGTTGAATCAGCTCTCGAACCGGCGTTGGTCCTTGAAGCAGTGGCGCCAACCAGCTCACTTTCTCGGCAGGGATGCTGATCCGCCTGTGGGTGGCTCCTGTCCACTGCGTTTCGTAGGGCCGCTTCTCTTGCAGGGCTTTGCTGTACTCCTGGCGAAAGCGGGGGTTGTCCATCAACAGGGGATTGAATTGTACGGATCCCAACAGCCAATCTTCGTCGCTCCAGGGCAGCACCGGCGAAGAGCCGGCATGCTCCGCCCAAAAGTCGATGAGGCGATGGACAGGGCGAAGGAGTTCATACAGATGCAGCCGCTCCATGATGCTGAGGGTTGCCAACCGCTGCCGCACAAACTCAGGCACCTCTTTAAACAAAGACTCCACCGACCAGTCGGGCCTATCCACCAAGCTCAAAAAGCTCAACCCCGCCTGCTGCAACATGCGAAACAGGTCGGGGATCGTGAACCCCTTGTCGTTGGAGACTAGGTAATTATTCATAATGACCGCATCTTCGGCATAGTTGGCCGGGTTCCAGAACACCGCCTGGGCCACTTCTTCCCGAAGGGATCCCATGAACTCCCGCACATTCTTGGCCCCTACTGCTGGCGGAACGTCAAATTGCCCCACCTTTTGCAACCCCTCTTGCAGGCGGAAAAACACCTGCCGTTGGTAGCGGCTGTGGAGATTGGCCCGGATGATGCCATCGGGCTTGAGGACATTTTTCATGGCCCGCAGGCCCTCGGTGGGATCCTCCAGCAAATACAAAACATCATTGAGGCTAATGAAATCAAACTGGATCCCCAGACGCTCCAGCTCCAGCAGATTGAGGACATAAAACTCGGCATCTGCGAAGCCGTGGTGGCGCAGGCGTTCCTCGGTAAGCTTGACCGAAGCCGGAGACAGATCACAGGCAACAATCTGGGCCCCTGGATTGGCCTCGGCCATCATCAACGTTTCCCAGCCGGAGCCACAGCCGGCATTCAACAACACCTTGCCCTCTGGCGGGACGATGGTATGGGTGCGCAGGTACTGAGCCGTGGTATAGCTCATCTTGAACATCTCCGGCAGGGCGTTGCGGGCCGTCTGCGAGAGGGGCACATTAGGGTAGGGCAGAGCCTCGTAAAGGCTCAAGGCTCGTTCCGAAGCGGAGAGGGCAGAGCTGGCCATAGGCAGGGGAAAGGCTCAACGGTTCAATTTATGATTGAGTGTAGCCCTGGTCGCGACAGCCTCAGGGATCCGCGAAGAACTTGCCATGACTGCTGCTTCCCTGCCCCGTCGCCGCTCTCGCTTCTCCCTGGCAGGCACTCTGGCCGCCGTTGGGGGAGCGTTTCTGTTTGGGATCCTGGTGGTGCGGCTGCAATTGCCGATGCTGGAGCGGATCAATCTGGGAGAATTGGAAAATGCCGAGGCCCGCAAAAACCGCAACATTGCCCTGGCCAATACGCTGGGGTGGCTGGGCTACCGCAACTTGGGGGCTTCCTGGCTGTGGCTGGAGCTGATCCAGTACTACGGGGATGCACCGGCTCGCACCCTGACTGGCTATGGCCTGGCCTACGACTACTTCGATCACATGCTGCGGCTGGATCCCCATTTCCTCTTGGGCTACCGGCTCTCTAGTTTGGTGTTGGCCTATCGGGCCGGCCAGCCGGAAAAAGCCGTCGAGATTTTGGATCGCGGCTTGCAGCAGTTCAACCCCCAAAACAACCCTGACGCCTGGCGACTCTACGTGGATCGTGCTCTACTTAACTTTATGTTTCTGGGGGACGCGGAAGCGGGCCGCACCGATTACTACCAAGCTGCTGCCTGGCGAGAGCAGGTGGGCCTGCCTGGAGATGAATTTCGCCAGTTGGGGGATAACATCGCCCGCAGTCCTCTCAGCCGCCGTTCCCAATTCGATGTTTGGCTGAGCGTGTTTAACTCCACCACCGACCGGGATACCCGCCTGTACGTCCTGGAACAACTGGTCCAGTTGGGTACCGTGCTGCAAACGCTGCCTACGGGGGAGATCGAGATCCTGCCCCCTCCTCTGCCCGACTTCCCCGACGAGGAACCCTATCGCTTGCGCCTGTGATTTGATCCGGGGGACAAAGATTGCGCCTTATGGCTGTGACGTTGCCCCAAAAGGTGAGCTAAACTCTAACCCAAATTAAGCCGACCCCACGAGCCGACTCTTCGAGAGCCGCAGCTTTTCGTGGGAGAGGTTCGCTTTTCCGACGTAGGGAGCAGCTGGCTCTGTTGCCTTTGCCAGGGAAGAGCAGCAGCCAGCCTCACGGCAATCCCCAAGGACGCTCTGGGATTCCGGTTGGTTCCCGAAACTTCCCTATCTTATTATTTCTTAACTTTTGTTCTTGTTCTGCACAATAGGAGTGACCCCCATGACCTCAAGAACTTCCCTTCTGATGACTGTGGCTGTCCTTTCGGGCAGTTGGCTTGTTCTTCCGGCGGCAGCACAATCTTCCGGGACGGCCCGGGTGCGGTCGGTGGTGGATGGGGATACCTTCTGGGCGGACTTGAACGGCAGGCCAACCCGTTTCCGTCTGGCCTATGTGGATGCGCCGGAGCTGACCCAAGGGCGCTGGGGGCGGCTATCCCAAGAGGCTCTGCAAAACTTGCTCCCGACGGGATCCCTGGTGCAGGTGGATACCCTCTATGTCACACCGGAAGGGCTTCACATTGCCCAGGTGTACAACGCCGATGGTTTGGTGAATTTGGAGATGTTGCGCCAGGGTCAGGCGGTGGTTTACGAGCGCTTTTTGCACGGGGCCAATCGGCAACGCTACCTAGAAGCTCAAGAGGCGGCCCAAGCGGCGCGGTTAGGCTTCTGGCAGCAACGCAATCCGGTGATGCCTTGGGAGTTTCGGGAGACGGCCACGCAAACCTCGGCCTTTGCGGGGGTCAATGTTTTGGATGGTTCTTTGATTCGTGAAAATCCGGCGGCAGCTGCGGGTGTGGGGATTGCTACTGCGGTGGTGATGGTGGGTCTGAGCAAGGTGCTGTGGAGAAAGCCCAGCCGACAGAGGGTGAGCATCCGGCAGATGGAGCGGGATCTGAAACAATTGCAGCGCAGCCTGACCACAACCCTGGCCAGTCGCAAGCAACTGGAACGGCGGTACGACGAAATTTTGCAAAAGGCCGAAGATTGGTTTGTCAGGGCTGAGAAAGCCAGCCAACAGAACCAGGATGACCTTGCCCGCGAGGCTTTGGTTCGGCGCAACCAGCACATGAGCGCAGCAGAAGCGGTTCGCAAATCTTTGGATGAAGTTGAAGCACAGGTGGCAACCCTTCGCGAAGGCATTTCCCGCCTGGAAAGCCAGATCTCGATGGCCAAGCTGGAGCGGGAGATGAACAACTGACGCGAACGCAACCATGCCCAACTCCTCTTTTGCGTCTTTTGCGCTAGAGGAGGGGATCTGCGCACTTGGGCTAAGGCAAGGAGGGGGGCAGGTTTTGCAGGATGGTGCGGACAACTGCTGCTGAGTTGAGCGCTGCTGTTTGAAAAAAGCTCAAGAAATCCGTATCGTCCCCTGCATCGCTGACCGAGCGCACCAGCAAACAAGGGATCCCGGCTTCTTGCGCTACTCGCACCACGGCTGCCCCCTCCATCTCCACCACCAAAGCGCCGGTGCGTTCTCGGATTTGTCGGCGTAGGTCTGCGTCGGCCACAAACACATCGCCGGTGGCCACCAAGCCTTGATGAATGACGGGATCCCGGCCTTGTAGGGGGTGGAGAGGGATCCGCTCGGGGTGGGCCACGATCAGGTCGTAGAGAGCGCTATCGGCCTCGGCCAGTGGGTGGCGCAGCTCTGGGATAAAGTCGATCCCCAAAACAAAGCCCTCTGGACGCCCGGTGCCGAAGTCGTGCTCGATCGCCGCATGGGCCAGCACCACATCTCCCATGTGCAGGTGATCGGCCAAGGCCCCGGCCACACCGGTAAAAATGATCCCCTGCAAAGGGAAATGGGCCACCAACAAAGCCGCTGTGGTTGCCGCCCGCACCTTGCCCACCCCACCTTGTACCACCACCACCGGTTGCCCCGCCAGGGATCCCTGGTGGAACTGTCGCCCCAGATGGGTATGGATGGAGCAGGTTTCCATTGCTGCGGTGAGCATGGCCACTTCCTCGGGCAGGGCTCCAAGAATGCCGATGGCTTTCTGGGGGGGATGAGATGGAGATTCCATAGAGCTTCCCTCAGGTTCTTCGAAAGACTTTTGAACAGGCTCTCTCTCCAGTTGGCGGGGGGGATCGCTTGCCCTCACCTGTCCGGCCACTTAGTGAACCATTGCCAACGGTTTCATTCTCGCCTGAGTTGAGGATCCCAAAGCGATGACCGGATAGGTCGGAGTCTTAGGCGGTATAGCGGTATAGTTGAGGTGGTTGGATAGGGAATAGGGGGAAGACCATGGTCTACAGTGAGCCGCTCATGAGCACCTTTAACCCTTCGCCAGAGGTTTTTCCAGAGTCCGTTCGCTACGTTGAGGTTGTCTCGGCGGTGGTTTCCAGCCTCAAGGAGGATGCCGCCTACGAGAACCACGAGCAAGGTCACACCTGGAAATTCACCTACGGCACGGCAGAAGTGTTCGTCCATCTGAGCGGCGAATCCCCAGAAGACACTCTTTTGGTATGGTCTCCCGTTCTCTCTCTGCCGGTGGCAGAACCGGCCAAGCTGATGCAGAAGCTCCTGGAGAAGAATTGGAGCGACACCCTAGAGGCGCGCTTTTGCATCTGGAACAACCAGGTGGTGCTGAACCACTACCGCACCTTGGAAGGGATCACAGCGGGCGAAATTTCCCGGGCCATCACCATTGTGGCCAGCTTGGCCGATGAATATGATGAGCCCCTCCAGGCGGAGTTCCCCAAAGTTTAAGGTCTGGCTTTGCCAGGATGGGATCCCAGGGATACTGGCTCCCCTACCGCGTGGCCTCTGGGGCCCGGCAAATGGAGCAGGATGCCTGGCTTCTGCAGCGGCTGCGCCATGACCCTCACCCCTGCCTGCGCTTTTATGGCTGGGATCAGCTTACCCTCTCGCTGGGACGGCACCAGGTTTGGCCAGATCCCCTGCCAGGGATCCCGATTGTGCGCCGACCCACGGGGGGAAGGGCGGTGCTCCATCAGGCGGCTGAGGATGCAGCAGAGCTGACCTACAGCTTGGTGTTGCCCCTTTCTTACTTGCAAGCCAGGTTGCCCAGTTTGCAGCGGGCCTGGGTGTACGACTTCTGTTGCCGCTTTTGGGTGCAGGGGTTGGCGGAGCTGGGCATTGCCATAGATGAGCCCGCTTTTGCTCACGGCCGAAGCCACCGGGATCCCGGCTACCGCAACAAGACCAGTTGCTTTGCCTCCCGTACCCGTGCTGACTTGAGCTGGCAGGGCAAAAAGCTGATGGGCAACGCCCAACTGTGGCAACCTTGGGGGATCCTGCAACAGGGATCCCTCCTATTGCAACCCAATCTAGAGCTGTGGGAACGGTATCTGCCCGGCTCGCAGGTGATTGGTATCTACGACATTTGCCCCACGGCGCCAGGGATCCCTGCTTTGATCGAACATTTTCTCCAGGCCGCCCGGGAGTGCTTTGAAGTGGAATGGCAAGAAGAAGCCTGGCTCCCTTGGCCGGACTGAGGGCCGGTTGCTGTTAACAATTACTAGCAACAAGAAGCGGCTTGTCTCAACCGTTCCCCAACTTCCCTCTCTCCCTGGGAAAAGGACTGCCAGTCTAGCCGAGACAGCTGTGCTAGAACCTAGGCAGCGCTCAGCCAGGTAAGCCATGCCGAAAGTTTGGGCGGCAGTTTTGCTAGTTGTATTCCTGCTGCCGCAGCCCGCTTGGGCCATTACCCTTGAACAAGTGCCCAACCCCCGCCGTCAGTATGGAGGGTGGGTTTCCGATACCGCCAACATCCTCAGCAGCAGCACCGAAAACGAGCTCAACCGTCTTATCACTCAGCTTGAGCAGCGCACCAGTGCCGAGATGGCAGTGGTTACCGTGCCGAATACTCAGGGATATGCAACACCAAAAGACTTCACCACGCAGCTATTTAACTACTGGGGGATCGGCAAGGCAGGCCAAAACAACGGGGTTTTGTTTCTCATCTCGGTAGGGGATCGGCGGGTGGAAATCGAAACGGGCAGGGGCCTGGTCGCTATCCTCCCCGACAGCCGAGTCCAGCAGATTATCGACCAGCAGATCCTGCCTCGGTTTCGCAATGGGGATTTCGATGGCGGCACTCTGGCGGGGGTGCGGCAGTTGACCTCGGTGTTGCAGGGCCAGCCCGTTGCCAATGTTCCTGCGGCAGCTTCTGGAGTTACCACCTCAACGATTGCAACTTCTTCTGGGGCAGTGGCCCAGGGCATTGATTCTTCCCTGGTGGAAGGGATCCTGCTGCTGCTGGGGATCATCATTTTGGGACTGGGGTGGCAGCGCTCTCGCATGCCCGTCTCTCTAAGGGCTGAGCGAGGGGGAAGACAAGTCCTCTCCCTGACACGCAGAGATCCAAGAACAGGTGCTGTGCTCTCTTCGGTTCAGAGCGACCCCATTCGTCTCTTCCTCTATTCGGGATCCCTCTGCCTTGGCGTGTTCCTAGGATTGTCCAGCGGCAACTGGCTGGGGTTCGCTCTGCCGGTTGTGGCTGCTATGGCCACTGACGGCACCTTGGGCCGGAAGCGTGGGATCCCTTTTCAGCCAGTGGTCTGTCAAGCCTGTGGTCGACCCATGCGCCCAATCCAGCCCCAGCTTCTGGATAAGTACCTTCCCCAAGAGCATCGCCTGGCCAGGAGCCGCGGCAGAGCTCGCTACTACGGCTGGTTTTGTCCTACCTGTCAAGGAATAGCTGTGGTTGTGCGCGAAGGCACGCTCTCCCGACACCTTTACTGCCCTCGGTGCCAAGCCCTCACCCTCGACCTCACCACACAGGTTCTCAGGGAAGCCACCTATTCCTCTAGCGGCTTGAAGCTGGAAATCCTGAGCTGTCCTATCTGCGGGTACCGCAGCGAGCGAGAGGTGGTCATCCCCGAGCTCAGCGACACAGACACAGATTCAGACTTCGGTGGAGATTCAGACTTCGGTGGCGGCAGCAGCGGAGGTGGCGGAGCGGGCGGCAGTTGGTGAGACCCAACTCTAGAGATTTCTCTATCGATCTGAAAAAGGAGTCGGGCTTCTCTTAAATCCGCCAGGACAGTACAGTGGTAAGGGAGCAGCAATAGAAACTGGCTAAGGACGGATCTCTCATGACCCTCGGAGAAGGCGTACAACTGGTTACGTTTGTGGTGCTATCGGCGATGGCCATTGGCTTCGCGCTAGGCGTGGTTTGGGCCCCCAGCATTGTCTATTCCGGTTTTCTGCTCGGGGGCGTTTTCCTGAGCATGGCCGGGTTGTATCTCCTCTTGAATGCCGATTTTGTGGCCGCAGCCCAAGTTCTGATCTACGTCGGCGCGGTTAATGTGTTGATCCTGTTTGCCATCATGTTGGTGAATCGGCGCTACAACTTTGCTCCTCTGAAGCTGGGCTGGCTGCGCAACGGAGTGACGGCGGTGGTCTGTTTGGGTCTGTTTGCCCTTCTAGCCGCGATGGCTTTGAACACCCCTTGGCCGCTGCAGCCGATCCAACCTTTGAGCAGTGTGTTGGTGATCGGCGGCCACTTCTTCAGCGATTATCTTCTGCCTTTTGAGCTGGCTTCTGTTTTGCTGCTGATGGCGTTGATTGGGGCCATTGTCTTGGCGCGGCGGGAGTTTGTTCTTCCCCAAGCCGGAGAAGGGGATCTGAGCTTGCTGGAGCGGGCCCGACCCCAGCTTGAATCAGAGTCAGAACGACCGGCAGAGCTGGTGAGCACCCGTTGAAGCTACCTGCTCTCGATCACAAAATCCAGAGTTTTCCCAGTGCCCTTCTCATTGCGTATCTACTGGAGCCTATCGCGATGTTGCAACTGCAGTTTTTCTTGGTGGTGGCAGCGGTTCTTTTTTGTATTGGCATCTACGGCCTGATCGTCAGCCGCAATGCGATTCGCGTCCTGATGTCGATTGAGCTGATGCTCAATGCGGTGAACCTGAACTTCATGGCTTTCTCCAACTTTGTCGATTCAGCGATGATTCGCGGCCAGGTGTTCTCGGTGTTTGTCATCACTGTGGCGGCTGCCGAGGCCGCAGTGGGCTTGGCCATCGTGCTGGGGATCTACCGCAACCGCGCCACTATCGATATGGAGAGCTTTAACTTGCTCAAGTGGTAGACTTTTTCGATTGTTTAGTTTGTATCAAGGCAAGACTGGCTAATTCAAGTGAAGGCCAGAATGCCTGAGTAGAGCAAAGCTCCCAAAACAGGCAGGAAAACCAGCAGACCCAGCCAGCGGGATTTATTCAGGCGGGGTGGAATGGCAAAGATCACCCAGATACCGAAGATCAAGTTGACTAGGGGAATGAAGAAGAGGATCACCCACCAGCCGGGTTTACCAGCAGCTCGACACATCACCCAGATGTTAGCAATCGGGATCCAAGCTAACCAAGCATTCGGCACGTTTAGCTTCTCTCCAATCACCATTAAGGTGTAGCTAAAGAAGGCGTAAAGGGCAACGGCAGTCAGCCCTGGTAAAAGCTCATCCATCGTGACCCTCCCACATATTTGATATTTGCGAATGTCAACTCACTTGTCTCCAGCGTCTCTTTGGTGTCAGAGACAACCCTCGAATCTATACAGCTATAAGGCCAAACCGCAAGAAAACCAACTTTCCAAAGCTGTTCAGGAGCTACTCTGATCCCGCCCACAAAGTTAGCCAAAAGGGATCCCGTTGTCCAGACTTATCTGTCAAGTTTCATCAAGAATTCTGTCAAGTTTCATCAAGAATACAGATCTGACGAATAATCTCTCAAGCACGGGGGGGCAACGGCGGGCATTGGATCCCGGGAACCAGGGATTCCAGCAAGCCGCTACAGGCATCCCAGAGCAGCTCGATCACGTAATGGAATCCAGCCTCACCCCCGTA
>NZ_JBSSAB010000060.1:0-9894 GCF_054058195.1 Thermostichus sp. OS-CIW-29 | reverse complement strand
AATTATCTGGAGTATTCGGGATACTTGGCCGGATTCGAATCCTTGGATCCCTCTGCCGGCGACAGACTCCTCATGCCCGACCAAGCATCCTCTGTAGTTCCGCCAACAGATCCGCCCGCCGGAGATGTCGGCCGGTGGTGGGATCCCTGTCACCGCCTGGCCCGATCACTCGCCTAGCCAACCGCCGCAGCTCCATCACGGAGAGGGCATCCAGATCGGCGGGAGGGTTTGCCGGGCGCTGTTGTTCCGTGACGCGATGGTGATTGGACTCCGTCCCGCTGACGCGATTGGACTCCGTCCCGCTGACGCGAACGGCCGATTCCAGCGCCTCGACCCGCTGTTCTAGACGCTCCAGACGGTCGAGGATCCCTGCAACCGCTGGGCTGTTAACAGGTGTTTGCAGCCTCTCCAGGTACTGCCTGAGGGCCGCCACGAGAACTTCAGATGGCGTTACCTGGAGTCGCGCGGCTACTTCCAGAAGTTGATGGTGCAGTTCTGGGGGGATCCGCGCCCCCACCATGGGAGAGACCATTGTGACGTTAGCAGTTGAAAACAGCGTCCAGATCCTACCCCGCCCATGCGGTGGGATCCACTCTTGCCGCCGCCGCCTGGACGGATCCCCTAACAACAAAGCTGGGCCACCGCCGCCGTTTGGCCCACCGGAAGCGCTGCAGTAGGGGTACTGTTTGCAGTTGCAAACAGCGTTCGGCTAGAACTGACCAAAGTACGTCCCAACGACTTTAGGCATTCAAGTGCGTAACGCGGTAGATATCTCCGGCCGTCAGGCCGTCAACGGTCAACAGGTACGCTTCCTAGAGCAGGATCCTGTCCCACCATCGCTCCGTGGGAGAGAAGCAACGCTGGAGCGGACAACTGAGCGGGAGGCATTCGTCTGGGTTAGTGGGAGCCGCCGGCGCGTACCGCTCGACTGGCTGGCGGCCCCCTCCCGGCCGGTGCAGGGATCCGCTGCGATAGCAGCGGTAGCCCCGACCTACGGTCGGGGATCCACCGTGTGCGCCCCGTCTGCACCCGGCCAACCCACCTCCCGTCCGGCCCTGGCTCAACCGGCGGCCGCTGACGCAGAGGGTGACGATGATCCGATCACGGAGCAAGCCTGGGATAGCCTCCAGGATGCCTGCCTGGAGTTGGGGCTGAGCTGGGGGGAGGCACAGCGGGTGATCGCATGGGCGACCGGGATCCCACCGGCGGAGCTGGATCCCTCCCGGCTTACTTGGCGGCATTTTCTGCAGGTTATCGAGTGGCTAGAGAGGCTGGAGGTGGCCCAGCCTGCCCAACCTGCACCACCTCCTCCGCCTCCGCCTCCAGCCGCCAGCAGAGAGGCGGCCAAAGCCATCTATCCCCCGCCAAGCCGGTATCTCGGCGTGGCGGCCTACAAGGAACTGGTGGCCATCGCGGCCAACCTAGGCCTGGATGAAGACTCGATGGTGGCCCGGCTAGGGATCCCCGCCGACTGTCCAGGCTACCTACTCGATCGGAGTTGGGTGTTCGCCATAGCGCGTGGGCTGGCGGCAGTTGCAGCCGGTCAACAGCCTGGCCAACCCGACTTTTCCAAGGCGGTGCTGAAGTTTGGGTACCGCTCTGTTCGCGACAGCGGGCCGGAGGCCTTCGACGGCCCCAAGCTGGTGGTCGTTGGACTGGATGGGACGCTGCTGCATGGAGAGGTGGTGATGGTGGCGGATATGGCCCAGCAGTTGCGGATCCGACTGTAGCCGTGTCGGGGGCTGTTTGCAGTTGATAACAGCCGTCCAGCACTGGAAGGGATCCCCGCCACCTGCAGGTTGAGGCCCCAGATCGGCCTACGGCCCGAGGTTGCTAAGATAATGGTGACCCCAACAGGGGTACCTCCTTTGACTACCACTGCGGGGGGAGCAACCGCTCCCCCTGTGGTGTTTGTAGGGATCCACAGAGGGACACAGCAGTTTGCGCTCCGCGCCGCTGACGCGAATGCACTCCGTGCCGCTATCGCGACCGCGACAGCGCCGCGTAGCGGCAACGCGATCCTCGGCCGTAGACCGCACAGCCGACGGCTCGATCAGCCGCGAGGCGACTGGCTGCGAACTGCTGGATTGCGACAGCTACGGGGATCCCGTATCGAACGCGGAAGCCATGGCTTTCCGGCGGGCGGCAGCGAAGTTTGGTCTAGGTCGATCCCTGTATGACAAGGCGAATCGACTGTCCAGCGTGAGCCCAGTTCAGGGGATCAGGTAGGTGGCGGTGGCTTTTTGCGCGGATCCACTGCATGGGCAGGGATCCGTTCAGCCAGCGGTGACTACCGAGTAAACTACCCGACTCCGACCGCTAAGCGGTACGGGGCGGCTATCCTTCCCCGTCCTGAATGGCGGGGCTCACCATCCACAGAGCTAGGGGCGTCGGAAGTTTTTTACTCGCTCCATGACCTGCTGATACTGTCCCCGCGTTACCCGTGAGGGATCCAGCTTCTCTACGGGGATCCCTGTCGTGCTCGCGATGAACTCCACCGCCGTACCCCAGAGCATTCCGGCTTCCCGACAGGCGGCCAACAGGGCCTTCCAGTCCTGCATAGTGACAGGGGCGTCAACGACCTCCGGTTGGAGGGATCCATTGTTAGGGAGGGGCACCGGCTCCGGCTCCAGCTCCTCGAAGTCGTTGGGATCCCGTTGTGGGGGCTTCCCGTTGGAGGCCGGCCGGACGGCCTCTACGTCACTTGGGCCAGGCAAGGGGGGCGCCTCCGGCCCGCTTGCATAATCCGCTAGCTCTGGCTGAGTCGGTTCACTATCTTGCATGGGGGCGACGACCGAGTGACTACGGGGTGACGACGGGGTGACTACAGGGTGACTACCGGTGACTACAGGGTGACTACGCGTAGTCACCGGCTCAAAGCCGCTCTGTGCAAGGCTTTCAGGCTCTTGGGTGACTACGTGACTACCGGAATAGGGTTGGACAATCTCGATGTGCGTAGGATCCACCCAGCGGGCGTACCCCATCTGCACAACGCTGTCCAGAAAACTCCGGATCTCTTTCATGGAGGGTTTACGCCGGCCTGACCACCAGTTGCGGCATTGCTTCAGGGCAATGGGGCCACAGCCTTTGAAGCGTCCCACAAACCGGAGAACAAGGCTGGCCTCTGGGCTGCTGGACTCCCCTAGTTCGCCGTAGATAAGTCTGGTTTGATTCTGTAGCCAGCGGGTGAACTGGATAGCTCTGGCCAGGGTGCTAGCAGGGATGACTTGGGTGGGGGTTACTCCAGTGCAGGCTGCATCCAGCCAGTGGAGGATGAGAGCAATGCGAGCGGCCCGCTCTTTGGTCTTGGGGAGCGAGGATCGGATCCGCTCATTGGGCTCGCTGAGGATGGGCTCATTGAGTTCGCGCTTCCATTCGTTCCAGAGCCGCCGTCCTTCCCCGTCCAGTACATGCCGCATCGGCGGGAGGGCCTGCAGCCGGCGATAGACGGCCTCCAACAGCCGGCTGGGGTTATGGGTGGGGCCATCTTGAGTGTCGGGGTCAGGCACAAGGGGCACCCTCACCCAAGCAAAGCGGGGCCAGAGCCCGTCGCCAAGGTTCTTGTCCTCCTGCCAGGCCTTCTGGAGGATGGACGGCTGGATGCCGCCTACGACGCTGACGGAGGTATATCGCACAAAGATCTGGTCGGAAGTTTTGCGATCCACCTTCAGGGCGTCACCGCTGTACAGGCTCAGCCAATGGGCGCGATCCGCCCCCTTGCCGCCCCGATAGGCATCCATGCTTTGTAGGAAGACCGCTAGCTCGTCTGGAGTGACCAACAGCCCTCGATCCGGTTGATCGCTCAGGATCTGGCCTATCGCCTCCATCGTGTAGTTGGAGGCGTAGAGGCTGACGGGCTTGGGCCGTCCAGGGGGATCCCCTGCGTCCTCGCTCTTCCTTCTCTTCTCATATTCCCGTAGGGCCGTCTTATAGTCCTCAAGCTGGTGCTGATAGCGGATGCTGTACTCCGCCTGAAGATCCTTGAGGGGCTGGGTCAGGGTGTTGATGATGTGAGTTTTGCCGGAGCCTGTTTCCCCCACCAGTCCACCCCACAGAATCGGGGGCACCGCAAACTGGAAGCGGGGGTCGATCTCCAGCCGAGTCTGGCTGGGGATGAGGCTAGCGGCAACGCAGAGCAGTACTAAGTAGTAAGCCTCAACGGGTAGACCCAGCCCTTCTGCAATCCGACGAAGCGGCGTATCTAGGTCTTTTGGCAGCAGAGTGAGGCCTGAAGCCCGATCCAGTTGGGCCAGCTCGCCCACCTCCGCCGCCAGATCCCCGATCTCATCGTCAGCCGCCAGATGGGCCGGCAGGGCCACTCGAATCGAACCCAAGATCTCTTCAGCCGTGGCCCCGTTCTCCAGCCAATCGACAACATCCAGTCCGCCGTCTTTCGGTAGGTTCTCCCAAGGGGCATTTGGGGGCGCCAACAGCCAGCCGGCTATCTCGATACCGGCACTGCGTAGACTACGCTCGATTTCCAACATGTGCTCAAGGCCAGGGCGATCTGCATCGGGTGACAGTATTATCCGGCAGCCCTGCAGGTCTTGTAAGTAGTTGGGGAAACCGTAGCCAGTCCACTTGCCGGCTCCCCCGATGGACGTGGTTGCAGGGATCCCTAGCTCCAGCAGCCGCTCCACGCAGCTCTCGCCCTCGACCAAGAAGATAGGATGGCCGGTCTTCTCGGATAACTCTCTGGCTTCGGCAATCCGGTACAGCCGTACCCGCTTGGTCACCTTGGTCACTTGATCGTTCAGGCCAGAGACCCAGTCCCCGTTTTCGTAGCGGAATTGGAAGATGTCCTTCTTCCCATCGCCGTAATCCGT
The DNA here is from genome assembly GCF_054058195.1 of Thermostichus sp. OS-CIW-29. Lineage (NCBI taxonomy): Bacteria > Bacillati > Cyanobacteriota > Cyanophyceae > Thermostichales > Thermostichaceae > Thermostichus > Thermostichus sp. OS-CIW-29. The sequence goes on along the minus strand of NZ_JBSSAB010000060.1, from coordinate 5,068 downwards.
CCGGCGCACCTTGATTACCGGTTGGCCATCCGCATCGCGATAGATGAATTCTTGCTGGCCTTTTGGGCGGGGCTTCTTGGCCGGTGGGGGAGCCGCTGTCGGCCGAGCGATGGATGGTGCAGGGGCCGCTACCGGTTGAACGGCGATCGGCTTAGCAGGGGTCGCATTGCCGTTCTTGTTGTTGGCCCGCCGACTAAATGATGTCAGCCTGGGATCCCAGTCATCTTTGCGCCGCTCCTCATGCGGCTTAAACATCGCCCACCGGCCGCCGTCACTGTCGCCCAGATAAGCCCATTGCTGGCCGTCGCTACCGCGGATGACCTCTCCGACTCCTAGGTGCTCCTTGGCGTAGGTGCGGCAATGACAGACTTCGTCCCACCGGCAGTCGCGGTCTTTTGTCCGCCCGCAGACTGGGCAGGGATTCTTGGGGGAAGAGTAGGTAAACTTGCCAGAGGATCGTGGTACGCTGGTGGTTAGCATAGTTGTTCTTCCAACTTGGTTGTATTGTTTTCTGCGGGGATCCCAGTCTGGATGGGATCCCTACTTCTCTTGGATTTTAACCAATGAGAAAAGATCCCCAAAGCCTTCCCACGTCTATCGTCTACGCCTTAACCATTGGAATTTGATGTTGATTTAAGCCACATCTTTTGTCTGCAAGTAGGGGCCCAATCCGGCATAAGTCTAGGCCGGTGGTAGTCATGCAGCCGGCAGGTGGTGGTGGGATCCTGCCTGGCACTGGCACCTTTTGGGGGTTCAGCCTGCATTGAAGTCATCCACTCTTCTTCCTGTAGTCACCGTAGTCACTTAGTCACCCAAGAGCCTGAAACCCTTATCAGGAGCGACTTTGAGGGGGTGACTACGTGGTAGTCACCGGTAGTCACTGCGTAGTCACTGTGAGCCAGAACAAGGGATCCACAGCCCGTCACCGTCAGGGCGGGGTGCAGTGCTAGGGGACGGGTGACTACAGGTGACTACGGGTGACTACGCGGTAGTCACCCGTCCAAAGCCGCTCTAGACAAGGCTTTTGGCCCATCCGGTGACTAAGTGACTACGGTGACTACAGAGTCGCTGTTAATGTGTCATGGACATAACCGGAGTGCGGTCTATCTGTCTAGGTCGATTGAACGCCCGTGGATCCCTATAGCGCCATTACCGCCAGAGGGCAGGCTTCTCTGCGGACTAGCTAAGCCGGCATAGGCTCGCGTCGGTAGTAGTCATGCGTCCGGTCGGCGGCATTGGGGATCCACGCGACGTCGCGTCTCTGGGGTCTCAACCTACAGGAATGCCACCGGAGAATGAGGTGACGACGGGTGACGAAACCTTCGTCACCACCCCAAAGCCGCTCTGCACAAGGGTTTCAGCCGATTGGGTGACGAAGGTGACGAAGGTGACGAAGGATCCGTTCTGTCACAAAGGGATCCCCAGCTGACGGCCCACTCCAAGGACGCCTCCAGGGGCGATCGCGCTAGAAGGGGAGAGAATTATCCCATCCAGTCCCCCACAGTTCGTCGAAAGTAGCGTCGTCCTGATCGCGTGGTATTAGTACCACCCAAGCAGAGGACTCCGTCCCGCTAACGCGATCAGAAGCGGGATCCCTGAGCATCACCACTCGCTCAGGGGCAAATCCCAAGCGGGCCGCCTCATTGCGGTAGTGTTGCAGGGACTCCTCCGCCTCAGCCCGACAGGAGAAGAAGATGGCGTGGTACGGGGGATCTTCGACTCGCCCCGCCCTGATATCCACCACCAGTTGCTCCATGTAGCGGAGGAACTCCTCTCCGCTTCTGAACACCGGGAATTCACTCATCGGATTCCTCCTCATCAGGGATCCACCACAGCAGGTCACCCGGCTGACAGCGGAGGGCCTTACAGATCCCGTTCAGCCTCTCCTCAGTAAGTCGGGGCATCGTGTCAGCCCCGCGGAGTTTGTAGATCGACACTTCGGTTAGTCCAAGGGCCGCAGCCAAGTCTTTGTTACGGATCCGCTTGGCCGCCATCACCTCATTTAGTCGCCACTTAATCACGCCTCTACCCCATAACGAATCCTAGGGATACTTCTATTACTCTAGCTCACCTACAATTACCCTGAGGCATTCAGGCAAGGTTTAATAATACCTCCACGTATATTTCTATTAGACTGGGTTGACTTTGGTATTACTCTGAGTTATATTGAGGACATGGAGATGGGGGTGCAAGGCGGAAGCGCTGGTGGCCCTCAGATCCAGGGGAGATTACCCAATCAGTCGTTGTTCCAAGGAGGCTGCATCGTGTTCCGTTCCAAGTTGACCAATCTGGATGTCGGTATCGCCATATCCGCCCCATCTCCACGGGTGCGTGTGCTCTTCGACAACCGCAACCACGCCACGCAGAAGGTGATTCTGTACGTTGGCTTCCCTGACAAAGAATCCGCAGAACGGGTTTACTCCTGGCTGATTACCCACGGCTACCGCCACTACGATCGCGCCACTGACACAGGGATCCTGAAGCCGCGCAAGGCTGAACGGGTTGACGGCATGAACTGGGAGATCAAGATCCACCGCCCAACAGTCGAGCTAGTCAATCGCTTCATCGCCAAGGATCTGGCCCGCTGATCGGAAGAAGAAGGGATCCCTAGCGCCAACTAGGGATCCCCACAACAGACACCAGTCCAAGAACACTAACGTCGTGCTGCATTAGGAAAACTACCATGAACAGCTTTCAGGAACTCAGGGATGTCCTAAACCAGCCCACAGACCCAAGCCTCATCCGCCGCCGCCGCCAAGGAACGGTCGATATCGACTACCTGGAGTGGTTCACCGTCAACCGGATCCTCGACACCCATTGCCCTGGCTGGAGTGGTGAGGCTGTGGTGACCACAGTAGGAGACACGGTAATCGTGACTTACACGATTCGGATCCCTACGGATGAAGGGGTAGTAAGCCGATCCGCCACAGGCTCCGAGAAACTGGGATCCGGCTTCGACCCCGTGGCCAGTGCGGAACAGCAAGCGTTCAAGCGGGCCGCCGCCCGATTCGGGATAGGGCTAGATCTCTATGACAAGCCCGCCGCAAAAGGCTACCGCGTCCATGGAGCAGCGCGTCAATCAGACTCATGGTCGGCAACTCGCGCAAACGCCAGGCCGTCCTACCAAGGCACCGTGATATCGTAGCCGCCGCTGACACTCCCTAAGACAACTTGCGCTGCAGGGATCCCATCTGCTTTGGGATCCCTGTTTTCGTTCCCGTAGTCACTTAGTCACCTGAGCGGCTGAAACCCTTGTCCCGCGCGGGTTTGAGCGGGTGACTACAGCGTAGTCACCCTGTAGTCACCCTGTAGTCACCCTGTAGTCACCTGGAGCGGTGGACAGTAGGGATCCACTCCCTAGCAGTCACCCTCCTCTAGGGCTACCACTCCGGCTGGGCACAGAAGTATCGCTCTTCTTCGTCACCTTCGTCACTTCGTCACTCTGGCGGCTGGAACCCTTGTCTGGAGCGGGTTTGAGCTGGTGACGAAGGTTTCGTCACCCGTTCGTCACCCTTCGTCACCCCGTGGTCATTCTGTGGTCACTGATTGAGGGGATCCACTGCGTGCCGGCAGTGTCTCCCCGTAGACTGGGCTCTACTACCCGTCCACCGTCATGCGGGGTGGCCAAGAATGAGCCGTGGTGACAACAGCGGTGGATCCCCTTCGCCACTCATGACGTTCCGGCCGGCCGGGGATTTCCACAGCCAAACGAAGTAGATCTTTCGTCACTTTCGTCACTTCGTCACTCGACCGGCTGAAAACCTTACCTGGAGCGGGTTTGAGCGGGTGACGAAGGTTTCGTCACCCGTTCGTCACTCTTCGTCACCGGTCGTCACTCTGTAGTCGCTGCCTGAGTGGGATCCACCGCGTGGTGGCAGCCTCTCTCCGTATGCCAAGGATCCACTACCCGTCCCCGTCCCAGCGGCCGCGTTGGCGACCGTAGGTCTATTGGCAGATGGATCCACATACCTCAGAGAAGATGGTCTCAGACTGCCTCTGTAGCCATAGGGCAAGCTCTATACCTCTGCCCAAAGTATTAGCAGGAATAGCTTCACTAGGGGGCACTCCGGAGCATGCTGCATCCAGCCAGTGGAGCACTAAGGCAATACGTGCCGCCCGTTCTTTCGTCTCGGCGTGCATTACCCGGATCACGTCGACCGGCTGGCTAAGGATAGGCTCAATGAACCTGCAAGCCCATTCATTCCAAAGCTCCTGCCCCTCCCTGTCCAACTTGTGCTGCGTCGGCGGGAATTTCTGTAGGCGGTGGTAGACAACCGCCAGCATCCATTGGGGGTGTGGAAATGGCCCACTTATCGGGAGCACAAACGGCACCCTCGCCCAAGCGAAGCGGGGCCAGAGGTTGAGGCCCAGGTTTACGAACTTATTCCCGAATGCCCGGAGGACAGACATCTGGATCCCGCCCACGATACTGACGGACGGGTAACGCACAAAGATAGGGTCGGTGGCCCCGCGTTCGATCTTCAAGGTACAGCCATCGTACAGCCGCAACCATTGGGGGAGATTGGTCCCTCGCCTACTCTGCCGAGCCCTCGCTGCCTGTAGAAAATCCCCCAGCCCATCCGGTTTGAGCAATAGCCCCCACTCCGGTTGTCGACTCAAGATTCGTCCTATCGCACTTATCGTGCAGTCGTGGGTGTAGAGTGTGATGGGCTTAGGACGCTCAATGGGATCCCCTATGGGTGCTCCTCTCATACGCCTCCGCATGGCTGCCTTGTATTCGTTAAGCTGGGATTGGTACTGGATGCTGTGCTCTATCTGAAGCCCCTCAAGAGGTCGAGTTAACGTGTTGACGATGCGATACTCTTTACTACCCGCATCCCCGACCAAGCCGCCCCATAGGATCGGGGGCGCCTCTAACCCAAAGCGTGGGTCGAGCACCAGTCGAGTCTGACTGGGGAGAAGACTGGCTGCCGCGCAGAGCACCACCAAATAGCAGGCTTCAGCGGGGACCCCTAGGTCGTGTTGATCTTATGTTAGGATAGAGAGAATAATTTATAGAGGAAAGAGGATGAAGTTGGTTTTTTTAGATGAAAACAAATGGCAGAAG
>NZ_JBSSAB010000059.1:0-10350 GCF_054058195.1 Thermostichus sp. OS-CIW-29 | reverse complement strand
AACAGAAAGATCAACTGGTAGTAATCCGTACTGAACATATTATACATTATTTTCAGTATAGTTGAGCTTATTATTGACTAGAGTCATGCTCCCCAAGTTCTGGCTGCCCATACCTGTCTGTTGTTTGTAACCTATGAGTCAGATGTCTGCCCGGTCGGGATCTTACTGGCGCGCAACCCTGACGCGGTGGTTCCCACAGCCTCTGGATCGCTGGGTTGCCCGGATTACCCTCTGCAACCTGGCCATCGGGGTGATCCTGGTGGTGTTGGGCAACCACACAGCTCCTTACGTGCGGGACTTTAACTGGCAACAGCAACGGGTGGGGGCGCAAGAAGTGCAGATGGTGCTCACCTTCAACCGCCCGATGGATCCCGTCAGTGTTGAAGAGCATTTGGAGATCCAGCCCCCTCTGCCAGGCCGAATGCGCAAGCTGGGTCGCCGCTTTTTTTGGACGCTGACAGAACCAGCCCCTTACGGCCAGACCTACCGGGTGCGCCTGCAGGCAGCCGTGGATGAACGGGGCCAGCCCATGGCCCAGCCCTTTGAGGGGGAATTCCGCACGCCGGATCGGCAGTTGCTGGGGATCAGCACCGAACCTGCCCAGCGAGGGCGACTGTTTCTGTTCAATTTGGAGACGGGATCCACTACCCTGCTGACTCCGGCTGGGGTCAAGGTAACCCAAATGCAGCCCAGTGCCGATGGCCGCTTCGTGTACTATTTCGCCACGGCCACCAACCCACAGCACCAGGATCTGTACCGACTGGATCTGGAGGATCAGTCTTCGCAGTTGCTGCTGGATCATCAGGGTTACCAAAACCTGCGCTTCCAAGTCTCGCCGACGGGGGAATTGGTGGTGGCAGAGCGGATCCCGCTGCAACGGGATCCCATGGCTGCCGTCCAGACGGAGCTGTGGATCCAGAAAACAAGCCGGGATCCCTTTGAACGTCTAGAGCTGGATACGGCGGTGGGGGGAGATTTTTTCATTAGCCCCGATGAGAGCAGCCTGCTCATCTCGCAGGGACAGGGGGTGGGGATCGTACCCTTGCATCCACGGGCGGCAGCGGAGAGCTTTCTAGCCCAGTTCGGCCAAACCTTAGCCATCCGCCCCGATGGGGCTTTCGGGGCTTTGCTGCGCTTCAATCCCGACTACACCCGCAGCCTCTCCATCGTCAGCAATACCGGCAACAGCGAGGAGATTTTGAGAACCCAGGGATCCATCCTGAAAGGGGCTTTTTCCCCGCGGGCGCCCATCTTCTACGCCTTGGTCAGTGAGGTCTCTCACGTTAGCGGTGCGGAGCATTATTCTGTTGGCGAGGTCGCGATGGACTCCCCCAGCTACACCGAGTCGCCCCGCCTGCTGGCGATAACGCTCGGCACTGAAGCAGGCAACGCCATAGAGGTGGTTCGAGCCACCTATCCCGTCGATCTGGACTTCAGCATTTCCCCGGATGGACGCATGCTGGCCTACACGCTCTTGGAACCGTTCCCAGGGATCCCGGATCCCTCGGCTCCCCTTAGCCGTAGCGGGCAAGCCATCATGGCCTCGCAAGTGTGGTTGGTGGATTTGCAGGACGGGCTGCCCATTCCTGATGGACAAAGTGGTTCGCACCGCTGGCGGGAACGCCGCCTACCGCTGGGCAGCAGCACGCTGGCTTGGATCCCCTAGAGCGGGAAAGCCACTTGGAGAACAAACCTGCCTAGAATCAAGACAGGGTGTGCGAGGAGAGCATGACTCTAGTCAATAATAAGCTCAACTATACTGAAAATAATGTATAATATGTTCAGTACGGATTACTACCAGTTGATCTTTCTGTTTACTTTCGAGTCTGCCAACATGGTAGCCAAAGCAAAGCAGAAAATTGGTAGTAAGACGACACGGAAACTGCGCTTTGGGTATTCTACTCAAAGCTTTGCGGGATACCGCCATTCTGTTTGGACTCCGTCCCGCTAACGCGAATGGAAACAAACAGAATGCTATCGCTGCATAGTTGAACAGTGATGTTCAGCAGTGTTCAGCGTAAATGTATCAGGTGATATGCGGCTCATTGACGAGCAGGGGCGGCTTTTGGGAAAGGTCAGCCTCTTGGATCTGGGAGCTCTGGCAATTGTGGTGGTGGCCATTGTCGCCGTCTTGTTCTTTCCGGGTCGGCAGGCGGGCAGTGTCGTCCAGGTGGGAGGTGGCCCCACGCTGCCGGTGGAAGTGGACATGATTGTGCGCGGGATCAGCAGCCGCTCTATGGAACCTTTTCAGGCGGGGCAGAAGGCTGACCTGATCATCCGCAACCAGCCCTACGGCCAGGTGGAGGTGGTGCGAGTGGAAAATGTCAGCCGCACGGTGCCAGTGGTTTTCCCCGATGGGCGGGTGCAGAACTTGCCCGATCCCGAAGCCTATCGCCTCGATCTGGTGTTTACCTTGCGAGGGCGCGGCCAGCGGACGGAGAATGGCATCGTCCTGGGCAACAATCGCGTCAAAATCGGTGTTCCCCTAGAGCTAGAGACCTTTGGCTACAACTTGCGCGGCACCGTGATGGACGTGCGGCTGCCGCAATCGTAGAGCATGACTCTAGTCAATAATAAGCTCAACTATACTGAAAATAATGTATAACATGTTCAGTACGGATTACTACCAGTTGATCTTTCTGTTTACTTTCGAGTCTGCCAACATGGTAGCCAAAGCAAAGCAGAAAATTGGTAGTAAGACAACACGGAAACTGCGCTTTGGGTATTCTACTCAAAGCTTTGCGGGATACCGCCATTCTGTTTGGACTCCGTCCCGCTAACGCGAATGGAAACAAACAGAATGCTATCGCTGCATAGTTGAACAGTGATGTTCAGCAGTGTTCAGCGTAAATGTATCAGGATGTCAACCCCAATGCAGCTACAGGAAATTGCCCAAAAATTGGGGTGTGCCTACGAGGGGGATCCCACCCTGGAAATTCACAGCGTGGCCAGCCTGGCGGAGGCTCGCCCAGGGGAGCTGAGCTTTCTCAGCGAGGCCCGCTACCTACCTCTCTTGGAGCAAACCCAGGCCAGCGCCGTCATCGTGGAGGAAGGGCTGGCTTTGCCCTGTTCCATTGCCTGCTTGCGGGGCAGGGATCCCCGTCTGCTCTTTGCCCAGGCCATTGAGCTGTTTTACCAGCCCTACCGCCTACCGGTGGGGATCCATCCTACAGCGGTGGTGGATGCCAGCGTCCAACTGGGGGAGGGGGTGGCCATCGGGCCGCACGCAGTGGTGATGGAGGGAGTGAAAATTGGCGACCACACCCAAATTCACCCCAATGTCACCATCTATCCCCACGTGCGGATTGGATCCCGGTGTCAGCTTTTCGCCAACTGCGTTATTCACGAGCGCACGGAGATTGGGGATGATTGCCTCATCCACAGCGGCGCTGTCATTGGCGACGACGGCTTTGGCCACATTCCTCTGGCAGATGGCTCCTGGCGGCGCATGCTGCAGGCGGGCCGAGTGGTGCTGGAAGACAACGTGGAGGTAGGCAGCAACACCACCATCGACCGGGCCGCCGTTGGCGAGACCCGTATTGGCCGCGGCACCAAGATCGACAATCTGGTGCAAATTGGCCACGGCGTGCGCACCGGATCCCACTGCCTGATCGTGGCTCAGGTGGGCATTGCCGGCAGTACCCAATTGGGCCACCACGTCATTTTGGCCGGGCAATGTGGCTTGGCCGGGCACCTGCACATTGGCGATGGCGTGCGTGTAGCCGCCCAGACAGGTGTAACCAGCGATATCCCTGCTGGTCAAACGGTGGCCGGCTACCCCCACCAACCCATTGCCGAATGGCGCAAGAGCATGGCCGTCCAGCGGCACTTGCCTGAGCTGCAACGTACCTTGCGCAAGCTGGAAGCTCGTGTGGCCAAGCTGGAACAGAACAGCACGGATAGAGCCCCCGACGCAAAAATGCTCGAAGTGGGCGTGGATCCTGAAACTACATGCTCTAGCTAGAACCTCCTTTGTCAACTTCCCCAGTGGCCTTAGCTACTGACTGGGAGAACTTTTTACCGAAGAGGTTCTCGTGAAACGTCATGAAGGATACACCTTCTACTCAAGTAGCAAAGAGTACCTCTATGTGTGTGAACTATGTTTCCCTTGTACAAAACATGGGTAGGGCATAGGATCTGGTCTATTAATCGTCTATCTTCTTCAGAGTGAAACTCTAGGTATATTATCTTAATGTCGACTAGAATTTCGAACAAATCCTTTAATATTTGGGTCTCACTACCTTCAGTATCTATCTTGAGAATATCGATGTTGTAAGCGCCAACACTCTTTAGAAATGAGCCTAGGAATGAGCTTGCCTTCACAAGCTGTACAACTCTTGGAAAGTCAGCATATTGGTTCTTGTGTATCGAACTATAACAGGCCGTTACAAGACTACTGTAGAAAGTCTTGGTGATATCATCACTGTACAGCCCAAAAGGGTATACAGTGCAGCCGCCTATATCTAGGCTGTTTAGCTTCAGCAAGTGAAGAGCTACAGGGTCAGGCTCGAAGCAAAGAATAGTAGCATTTGGATAAAGCATTCGAAAGTAGGCGCTTGCGATGCCTATGTTTGCTCCTACATCAACAATTATTGATACGCCATCGACGAAGTTTAAAAAAGGATATGGCTGCTTATTAAAGATTTCGTCAGTCGTGAATAGCGCTACGTTTTCTTCCTCCTTATAAAAATTGAGAAGTAGTGTCCAAGAAGATCCATCCGCTCTAGTCGCGCCAAAGGAAAATCTTTCAACGTTCGCTAACTTTGTTGCGTTCGAGAACACCAATTGATTTTGTTCATCAAGGACAAAAACAAATTTTGAGTAGGGCAGGAGTCGAGAAGTAAGATGGCTGTTGGATCTGGCAATCAGAACATCCCAAGTCGCAGTACCTAAGTGGCTGGACTCTTCCTCCCAGACATGTACTCTGGAAACGACCCTCTCGTCCTTGGGAAGCTCAGACACTGGGAACCCGGCCTCAACATAGACTTCTAGTCTCGGCAGATCCAGGAGATCTGCCACAACTGCTACTGGGCAGTCTTTGCTAACCAGTACCTTAAGTTGCTCCTCTACACGGTGTAACTCCTGAACAGGTTCGTAGATAGCAAGGCGTGTATTGACAAGATCTCTGTAGGCAGTGCTAATGAAAAATCTGGGATCGGACTTAGCTGCGTAAAAGTTGGGTAGCTCTCCCTTGAAAACCCAATTCATCAGATCGGCTATCCGATGCTTGGGATGCCAGTCCACAAGAAACTTTTCATAAGCTCTTTTAGCTATCTCTAGAGCCAGCCCTGGATTTTCTAGGTAAAACTTGATTTTCTCAACTAGCTCCAGCTCAGAACTATAGACGTCGCAGTATAAGCCGGGGCTCAGATACTCATCAAAGCCGGATGCAAAGGAGAGCTTGTCTGTCAGCAAAAAGCCACCCGCAGAAATCACTTCCAGGTTCCTAAGGTTCAGATCCCCATTCAGGCTGCAGTTAAACGAAATCAGCGATTCGGCAAATAGGCGGGCTGCCTCTTGACGGTTGGCAGTTTTGGCAAGAATGGGCAAGTGTGCCCTCTTTATGGCTTCGACCAGACGGGAACGTCTGGGATGCTCGGATTCCTGATGGCCAATAAAGACAACTTGGCTTTCTCTTGCTTCTACCCACTTGTGGACAACCGTATGCATGGAGATGAGAGGTAGCCAGGCCAGGTTTTCCGCGCCCGCCGCGGCAAACCAGTGCAGGTGCTGGCGGTTGTGAGCAGTAACAACATAATCAAAGGCTTCAACGGCCCAGTAGGCCAAAAGATGTTGGATGGGGAAGTGGCGATGATGCGTATCTCCGGCTAGTAAGACGGTTGGACAGCCAAATTTTTTCGTGTTGAAGGGGTTGCTGTAGTCGCAGCTGGAAGCTAGTACAATCACCAAGTCAAACTCTTTATCCACAATCTGCTCAGACTGCTGGACAAAGTCATAGAGGTCATAATCTCCTTCCGGACACTCCACCAAGCCTTCACGACGGTTGACATAGCCTAGTCCAAAGCCCCCCACTCTTTTTTTGGGACAGACAGTTACTTGCCGATCTGAAAGCTGCGGCGGTGGGATGTAGTCTGGCGCAACTGGCCAGCTCAGGAGAACTCGCGGTTGCAGAGTTTCTTTGTTGGAATTTTCCATAGCTCGTCCTTCTAATCAGTGCTGCTGACAAAGTGTAACTTCTGCCCAGGCTACAAAGAGGGCTAGTTTTGCACTATCCTGCCCTACGTGCATCCATAATGACAAAGTCAGGAGCCAAGTGCTGATTATACCTACACACCTACCAAGTTAGACGGTGCATTCGCGGAAAGCTGGCAGCGCAAGTGCCAAATGGACTCACTCATCTGCGTTACCCAAGCCTGTCGCAGCAGCGCCCTAGCTGCTTTGCTGGCAACAATGAGATGGGGGAAGGTTTCCAGACATTGAGGCCGCGTGGGTTTGCTGGGCCACTGCTTCTGGGGAATTAGTGCCCACCGAGGCCGAACTGGAGCGCCAACGTGCTGAGCAAGAGCGACAGCGAGCAGAGCGCCTGGCCCAGAAGCTGCGGGAGCTGGGGGTGGATCCCGATACCTTGTAAGGGTAAAGAGAGGAGAACTGGCAATGACTAACCCGAACCCAATTACTGAGGTGCTGGATCCGGTTTATCTACCCGAGTTGCCCCCCACCCAAGACGAGCTCCCCTACGACGACAGCGAACCTATGGAAAGCTGGCGGCACAGGTGCCAGATGGACTTGCTCATCTCCACTACCCAAACCTGGTTGCAGCAGCGCCCTGATGGCTTTGTCGGTGGCAATATGTTTCTCTACTACAGCTTGGAGCAGACCAGCGGCCGCAATTTCAAAGGGCCGGATTATTTTGTGGTGTTGGGCGTGCCTAAAGGCGAGCGCAAAAGCTGGGTGATTTGGGAGCAGGGCAAAGGGCCGGACGTGGTGATTGAGCTTCTTTCTCCCAGCACTGCCCAGGAGGATAAAACAAGCAAAAAGCAACTTTATGAGCAGATTATCCGGGTGCCGGAGTACTTTTGGTTTGACCCGTTTGATCCAGAAGACTGGGCGGGGTTTCGGCTGAGGGGCGACCGCTATGAGCCAATTCAAGAGGATGCCGAGGGTTGCTTGCCGAGCGAGGTTTTGGGATTGTGCCTAGTGAAGTGGGAGGGCAGGTTTCGGGACATCGAGGCCACCTGGATTCGCTGGGCCACTGCTGCTGGGGAACTGGTACCCACCGAGGCCGAACTGGAGCGGCAAAGGGCTGAGCAGGCCGAACAACGGGCAGGGCGCCTGGCCCGGAAGCTACGAGAGCTAGGGGTAGATCCAGACGCCCTGTAGACAGCCAAGTAACTCGAGACAACAGATGGATCCCTAGGAGGCCAACAGCAACACAGGTAGCTTTTGAATAGCAGGCCGTAATCCCTTGGGAAAGCGCTCCCGCTTCAAGAGATAGCGATAGTTGAGTTGGGGAATAAGTCTCTCCCATTGATAGGGGTTCAAGCCAGCTACCACTGAACAGAACGGCTCTCTACTGAGCTCTAACCCCTCTTCCATGAGCCTGAGAGCTATGTTGCCTGCAGCTATCTCCAGAGTTTGATTGGCCAGTTGCGGATCCGGATCCCCTAGGAAGATCAGAGCATAGTCTTCTGGCTGAGGACTGCGTAGAATTGGCTCCAGCAAGCCCTCCAGTTCTTGGATAAGCTGCTCTGTCTCCATTTCCCAGTAGGGGAAAAGACCCACGTTAATCTTGCTCAGGCGGATCCCTTGTGGTTTGGAGGTTTCTGTTAGGCTATCTCTCATCACTACCAGGTTTTCTGAAGGACTCAGCCAAACCCCTGAGTAATCGACGCTATGCAACCTGAAAAAGGCTCCGATTTCCTGCTCGAAGTCATGAACAGCTTTGCAACATCCTTGCCAGTCTTGGTAGTCATCAACTTGGATAAACCCCCTGGGGTTAACTTGATGGTAGAGATGACGCAAAATATCCATCGTTGACTGATACCAGTCAGCATCTGCATGCAGCAGAGCAATCTCACCCACTTGCTCTCGATAGGTAGGCAAGGTGTCAGCAAAAAGCCCCGGCACAGGAACAATGAGATCCCAGACCCCTAGTTCCCTGGCAATCACCTCTAAGTTCTCCGAAATGGGTGCCGCTAAAGCACCGGATCCACAACCCGTATCGTTGGCAGCAACTCCTCGATAATCTCGATCCACCTCTGTTGGATCAGGCATACCTGAGAAGGTATCGAAAGCATATAGCCTGCGAGGTCGACGGCTGTAGTTCTTAATCACCCAGGCCAGCAAAGCTGAGCTTCCACCCCTGCAAACACCACATTCTACAAAGTTCCCAGGAATGTCTTCTTCACAAACCTGCTTAGCCAGTGAATAAAGGCTCCAAAGACGCTCAAAGCCCAGCAAGGTAAAAGATTTAACTTTCTCTAGCACCCTAGACAACTCAAGGTTACAGACCGGATAGTCCTTGAGGTGCTCTGGCAATGTCCAATTCACAGCAGGGTCTGGAATATGCTCAACGGGCTTGACCTTGCCTCGCCAGGCCACTCCCATAATTTGCATGGTCTGGTAAATCATCGTGTTCCAGCCCCTGTCTCTCAAGTAATTCAAACCTTCAGCCACATCCGGCGAGGCTAGATTATGAAACAGAATCAAGGCATCCTCAGCAGCATAGCGCTCTGCCACTTGAGCATCCTGCAAGGGGGCTGGTGAGTCATGATTCCCATCGATGAAAATCAGAGACCAGCGACAATCCTCTTGCTGGGCAATCTCCTCCACCTTCCCTGGGCTATAGCCAGGGTAGAGATTGACATTAGAGCGAACTCCAGCCGAGCGAAGAGATTGATCCGCACTTCCATAAATCTGGGGATCGGCCAGAGCAGGATCTACCACATCGAGAATAACTCCTCCTGCCGCCAGGTGCGCAGTTGACCAACCTAGCCAACAGCCGATCTCTAGGGCGTTTTTTCCTTGTAGCTTAAGGGCAGTATTGTACAGAATATGAGCCTCGTCTCGACTAACAAAGCCGATAGTAGGTTGACGCAAATCCGCAGTCCAAAGGTGAGGAACTTCTTTCCGTAGATAAGGCCAGGGCTGAGGTCCTGGATCGATAGCAGTCATTAGAGGGAAGCTGTAGTCGAGATATATTTTCTTTTGATTAGCTGATACATAGTCATACCTTCTGATTGGAGAAGAATGGCTTCTAGGATACCAAAGACTGGCTTCAACTTTGAAGCCATCGGTAGTATGAGCTACATGAGTTTTTCTATCCTTATCTTTATAGGTAATGTGTAGAATCCCTAAAGGGATGTAAGGCTTCCAAGGCTCAACCCAGAGCTTTCTTTTTGGATCCCATAGAGGTAGTTTACTATGAACTGTCCAGTTACAAGACAATGGTAAAATTTGAACGTTATCTATTCCTAAGTCATTATGAATAGCCACGTTTAGAGAATACTGATCTGGAGGTGAGAGTAGATCGAGGCTCATAGAGATAGCTTGGCTCAGTCTGTTTTTCCATGCTACCCAGTGAATACCGAAATTACTTCCAGAGAATACACCAGCATTTAGAATTGGTCTTATGTATAGGTGGTTATATACATGTCCAAAGTCATATACATGTCCAAAGCACCTGATGTATCCCGAGAGGTGAAAAGCTTGATGCGAAAATGGATAGGGATCGAAGAGAGTATTTAGCAACTCAGGAACAACTGCAAGGTTTTTGTATCTTGCTCCCAGGGTAAGAAGCTCAATTGCAGACCAGTCTTGCACCCAAGCATCTGCATCAATCCAAATATAAACTTCATAGCCTGGAAAGTATTCAGGAAGGAAAGGCCTAGAAACTAGTGCCTTGAGATACTTGGGTTGTCTATCAATGTCGGGAATATCATAGTTCCAATCTGGCTCAACAATGTGGTCAACGTACTGACCTATCCATTGCAACTGCTCCGGTGTACAGCCTACATCCAAGAATCCAATATCTACAGAGTGCCCCTGAGGTTTCTCTCGGATGGAGAGAATAGTCCCCTGAACCAATTCAAAAAACTTGCTGTCAGCAGCCGTAACGATAATGGTTGAGTTCATAACCTTAAGTCTCCTCTCCAAGGCTTGAATTGTTGTCGACAAAGCAAGCCCTGCTTAGATAGCAAAGGACTCCTCTTTGGCCTGCTACAATTTCTCCCTGCCAGAGGAGATGGGTAGGGTCCAACATCTGATCAATCTGTTTGCGGTCTTGTTCTGAGCAAAACTCCACGTAAATCACCTTGATGTCTTCGAGCTGCTCTTGCAGGCTGGTCAACACCTCCACCTCATTCCCGCCTGTAGCCACCCTGAGCACAT
>NZ_JBSSAB010000058.1:0-11966 GCF_054058195.1 Thermostichus sp. OS-CIW-29 | reverse complement strand
AAACAGAAAGATCAACTGGTAGTAATCCGTACTGAACATATTATACATTATTTTCAGTATAGTTGAGCTTATTATTGACTAGAGTCATGCTCCAAGGATCCTCACAATGCCACACTCCATCTGCAACGGGCCAGACCCTATCTTAAAATGAGGCAGGGGCGCTTTGCCGCCGGGCTTGTCTGCTGCCAGTCCTTGCGCACTTGCCACTTCCATGCCGACAGGATCCCATCTCTCCCCAACCGGCCAGACCATCAGACAGCAGGTGGCCCAGTTGGACGAGGGATCCCGTCGCGACAAGGCTTGGCTGGGGGATGCGGTGTTGAGCTTGTTTGCCCGGCAGTGGCTGCTTGGGCCACCTCAAGACTGGCAAGTGCCTTCCCCGCCCAGTTGTGACTTGAATCGCGCAGAACTCTTCACTTGGCTGACCTCCAATCAATTTTTGTCGGCCTTCAGGGATCCCACGCAGGTTGAGGCGGAAATCGGCCTGGTTTACGAAAAAGAAGGTCTACAAGCAGCGTTTGAATATATCCAGGCGCACCTGCTGCCTCTGTTTGTAAGGCAGGTGAACAACCGCGCCAAAGCCCTGCGTGGCAAACGCCACTAGCCAGTTTCTGAGCGAAGCAAGAGCGCGGCAGGATGGCTGGGCAGGTCGCCTCTTGAGGGGGAAGCAGAGTTAATGGGAAGAAGGGGGATCCACCCAGCGCCCATCGGCTTTGATCAAATCGATCAGCGCCTGCACGCCTTCCGATTCCGGCACCCTTTTCACTTCTTCTTTGCCGCGGTAGAGGGAGATCACCCCCGGCGTCTTACCCACATAGCCGTAGTCGGCGTCGGCCATCTCTCCCGGCCCATTGACAATGCAGCCCATCACGGCAATGTCCAACCCCACCAGATGCTGAGTTGCAGCACGCACCTTCTGCAGCACTTCCTCCAAATTGAACAGGGTGCGGCCACAGGAAGGGCAGGCCACATACTCCACCATGGTTTTGCGCAGGTTCAGAGCTTGCAAAATGCCGTAGGCCACCGGGATCTCCTTTTCCGGCGCTTCCGTAAGAGAAACCCGAATCGTGTCGCCGATCCCTTCAGCCAAGAGGGTTCCGATCCCCACCGCCGACTTGATGCGCCCATATTCTCCATCGCCCGCCTCGGTGACACCTAAGTGGAAGGGGTAATTCAGGCCCAGGGCATCGAAGCGACGGGCTGCCAGCCGGTAGGCCGCCAACATGACCTGCGGGCGGGAGGCCTTGAAGGAAAGCACCACATTGTGAAAGTCTTGCTCGGCGCAGATTTGGGCAAATTCCAGGGCCGACTCCACCATGCCCTCAGGCGTATCCCCGTAGGTGAAGAGCATCCGCTCTGCCAGGGATCCATGATTTACCCCGATGCGCAGGGCTTTGTTCTGGGCTTTGAGGGTCTGGACAAGGGGGGTGAAGGTTTCCCGGATTTTGTTACGAATGGCCTCAAATTCCGCCTGGGTATATTCTGTGCGACCGGGCTGAGGTTTTTCAAAGACGAACAACCCTGGATTGATGCGCACCTTGTCCACGTATTTGGCCACCTCCAGGGCGATCTTGATGCCGTTGTGATGGACATCGGCTACCAAAGGCACCGGCTTGTAGGTTTGGATCAGCTTCTCCCGAATTGCCTCCATCGCCTTGGCATGGGCCATGCTGGGAACGGTAACCCGCACAATCTCTGAGCCCGCCTCGTGCAGACGGCGGATCCCGGCCACTGCCGCGTCGACGTCGAGGGTGTCCTCGTTAATCATGGACTGTACCACCACCGGGTGCTGGCTGCCGATCAACACATCGGCTACGGCCACCGTACGGGTGGGGCGACGGGGATAGACCGGTTCTGGGTAGGGCTGCTGGGTGGGGGCGTTGGGCCGATCCAGGGTTTGCATAGCTTGGTCAAGCCAAAAGAGCTGCTCTAGCTTGATTGTAGGTCGGAAACTAACCTGGGATTCGACTCAGCTCAGGGTAGAGGCTGAGGGGTTCAACCCCGAGGATTTCGACGGGATCCCCAACCCTCAGGTGCTTGCCCGTCTCCGTTCTCGGGATCCACGTATTGATCCCAAGGCGATAGAAATGGTCAAAGCGGCTGGCTTCGGCCCAGGGTGGCAAGGTTTTCTGCCGTTGCGCTACGAAGTGCTTTTGAAAACCGGGATAGGCCTCTCCGCTCAGGGGATCCCGGGTGGGCACCACACAGCGGGCGCAGGGGTTGAGGCCCAGCAGCTCCACTTCCCCAATGCGAAAGCGCACCCCTTGATCTGCCTGGGCAAAGAGCCGATCCTCCCAAAAGGGCAGACATTCCGACAGCTCGATATTCATGCGAAAGCGTTGCCGCATCTCTTCGGGGGTGAGGCCGGGGAACCAATTGGCCACTGTCTCGAGAGTGGCTATGCTGATCAGGGTGGGGCCGTTGGCATAGGGATCATCCGGAAACCCCCTGAGAGGCTCCTCCAGCAGTTGCACCGGAAAACCGAACCAATCGCTGAGCCAAGTCTGCAAAGCATCCCGCTGCTGCTGCAGGTCAAACTGAGCCGCCTTGCCCTCCCCCCACAACTGCACCTGGCCCAACTGGGGATCAAACCGGGCCCGCAGGCGGTGGACCGCAGCATGGCGCTTGCCGTTCACCCGCTTTCCCTCCGCATCCAAGAGGGCGTAGCGGCGATCCCCTTCCAAAGTTCCCCCCGCCGTCAGCCTCACCTCAGACAGAGGGATCCCATCCAGGGACTTGATGGGATAGACCGTTAACCTGGCAACCTGGGGCATGGCCTGTCTGCCGGGCTCCGCCTGAATTGCTTAACTGTCGGCTTCGGTGGGATGGTCGGTCATGGGGTAGCTGCGGATAAAGTCTCTGGGGGTTACATTTTCTACAAACTTGCGAAAGGCCTCCCGCTCCGCCTCGTCGGCATCCTGGTTCATGGGGATCGAGGCTTCCGCAATGACCTCTTCCACCGTCCAGATGGGAACATGGGCCCGCAGAGCGAGGGCAATGGCGTCGCTGGGGCGGCAGTCGATCTCTTGTTTTTTGTCACCATTCACGGTGACGAGCACCGCGTAGAAGGTGTTATCCAGCAACGCGTGAATGATGACTCGCTCCAGCTTGATCCCCCACGTCTTCCAGGAGTTGAGGATGAGATCATGGGTCATGGGGCGCAGTGGCTTTTGGTCGTCCAGCGCCTGCAAAATGGCGTTGGCCTCTGCTTTTCCCACCCAAATGGGCAGGGCACGACGCTCACTGCCATCGCGCAGGATGACAATGGGGTTTTGGTTGACGGCATCGACCGCAATCCCAGCCACATGCATCTCGATCATGAGCAATTGCCTCCAGCCGGTGATCTTGATCGTATCTACGGGCGTCAAAGTTTGGCAACACACCATGAGCTCAGTTGGTAGTCCAGTTGAAGTGGCTTTGATCGGGGGCACTAGCGAGAGCCGCAGCTTGGCCGACGCCCTCAGCCGCCAAGGGATCCCTTGGGTGGCAACCGTCACCACCGAAGGGGCCAGAAGACTGTATCAGGATTTGCCCGGTCAGGTGGTGGTCACCCGATTTTCGCCGCCATCTCTGGAACAATTCCTGCAAGAGTGCCGGATCCGCGTAGTGGTGGATGCCTCTCATCCTTTTGCCCAGCAAATCTCGCAACTGGCCATCCAGGTGACGGCTCAACTGAGGATCCCCTACCTGCGCTACGAACGCCCTCCTCTGGAGCTGGATCCCTGGGTCCAGGTGGTGCCGGACTGGCAGGGGGTGCTCACAGAGGCGGTGCTGGCGGGGCGGCGGGTGCTGCTGACGGTGGGAGTGAAGGCCCTGCCCCTGTTTGTACCTTGGCAAGATCGCTGCCAACTGTGGGCACGGGTGCTGCCGGAATCGGTTCCCCAAGCGGTGCAAGCCGGGATCCCTGCCGAGCGGGTGATCGGGATGCGCTTGCCCCTCAGCTTTGAGCAAGAACTGCAGCTTTGGCAGCGGTTCAGCCCTCAGGTGGTGATCAGCAAAGCTTCTGGGGAAGCAGGTGGGCTGGGGATCAAACAGGCAGTGGCCAAAACCCTGGGGATCCCTCTGTGGGTGATCCGGCGACCCCCGTTGGACTATCCCTGGTGCAGCCAGGATTTGACAGCAGTGGTGCAGGCCTGTAGGCGATGCTTGGGCAGAGCCAAACCTTGAGGTTGCCCGGCTCCGGCCAGACAAGTCAAAACGGCTCTTCGGGGGGCAGGTTGGAGTCGCGGTCTTGACGGGATCCCAGCAATTCCAGCCGATCCACAGCGATGATGGGCCTCTGGCGCTCTTCTCCGGTGGATTTGTCTTTCCAGCGATCAAACTTCAGGCTGCCCGTTACTCCGATAAGACTGCCTTTGCGCACATACTCTCCCGCCACCTCGGCAGTGCGGCCCCACAACTCTAGGCTGAACCAATCGGGCTTGTCTTCTCCTTTGCGGAATCGGTTCACCGCCAGGCTGAAGGTACACACCACCCTGCCCGACTCAAAGTAGCGCACCTCCGGATCCATGCCGGCTCGCCCCACCAGGGTCACCAGGTTCAAGCTCATGGGTAGTTTCTCCAGACCGCCAGTAGATCTAGCCTTCGTTGTAGCGCTCGCAAGGGATCCCTGTCATCTTTTGGCCTGCGACCGTCGGCTTCGGCTCAGAGCCGATTCTTTAGGATATCTACAGATTCAACTGCGGGGATCCCGATTGATCTCTGGGAAAAGCCTCTGCTGTGATGGACTTGATGCTCGGGATCCGGATCCGCACTCTGTCGCAAAAGTTTACAATGGCAGAAGCAGTTGAGCAAATGCCAGCCCACCAGACACTCCCACCGGCCAATTGCAGGGCTAGCAGAGCAGGTTCGTTGCTGTGAGAGGACGCATTCGGAAGCATTTCCCATGGAATTCATCTACACATACGCCTGGTTGATCCCCGTCTATCCTTTGGTGGCGGCCTTTCTCCTCGGCTTAGGCATCCTGATGTTCAACGCCTGGACAAGGGCCAACCGCTCTTTGGCTGCCTTTTTGAGCGTGTTCGCGACCGGGACGGCGATGGTTCATGCCTTTGCCCTTTTGGTCAGCCAGGTGCAAGGGCACGAAACCGTCCTCAGAACCATCACCTGGGCCCAGGCGGGATCCTTCTCGGTGGACATGGGCTTTGTCGTGGATCACCTGAGCGCCATGATGCTGGTGGTGGTGACCACGGTGGCCTTTCTGGTGCAGATCTACTCCGATGGCTACATGGCCCACGATCCCGGCTATGTGCGTTTCTACGCCTACCTGAGCTTATTTAGCTCCTCGATGCTGGGCTTGGTGGTCAGCCCCAACCTGGTGCAGATCTATATCTTCTGGGAGCTGGTGGGGATGTGCTCCTACCTGCTCATCGGCTTTTGGCACGACCGGCAGGCAGCGGCAGAAGCAGCACAAAAGGCGTTTGTGGTCAACCGGGTGGGAGATTTCGGCCTGCTGTTGGGCATTTTGGGCTTTTACTGGATTTCCGGCACCTTCGCGTTCAACGAGATCGGGCGCAATCTGCAGGAGATGTTGGCTGCCGGAGCGGTGAGCAGCAGCTTAATTGCCCTGTTTGCGGTGTTGGTGTTCTTGGGGCCGGTGGCCAAGTCCGCTCAGTTCCCCCTGCATGTGTGGTTGCCGGATGCCATGGAGGGCCCCACGCCCATTTCCGCTCTCATCCACGCAGCCACGATGGTGGCGGCTGGGGTATTCCTCTTGGCCCGCATGTTCCCGGTGCTGGAAGGGATCCCGGTGGCCATGGACATCATCGCCTGGACGGGGGCGGGCACAGCCTTCTTGGGGGCCACCATTGCCATCACCCAAAACGACATCAAAAAAGGCTTGGCCTACTCCACCATTTCCCAGCTGGGCTACATGGTCATGGCCATGGGGTGCGGCGCCTATGGGGCGGGCCTGTTTCACCTGATGACCCACGCCTACTTTAAGGCGATGCTCTTTTTGTGCTCTGGCTCAGTTATCCACGGCATGGAAGCGGTGGTCGGCCATGACCCGGTTTTGGCCCAAGACATGCGCCTGATGGGGGGGTTGCGCAAATACATGCCGGTTACGGCCATCACGTTTTTGATCGGCACGTTGGCCATTTGTGGGATCCCGCCCTTCGCCGGCTTTTGGTCTAAAGACGGGATCTTGGGCGCTGTTTTCGAACGGAACCCAGCTTTGTGGGGGGTGGGCTTCCTCACCGCCGGGATCACTGCCTTCTACATGTTCCGCATCTATTTCCTCACCTTTGAAGGGGAGTTTCGCGGCACCAACCTGAGACTGCGGCAGGAGGTGGCTGTCAGCGCGGGTCGTCCTGTGCCGGCTTTTGCCTATGTTTTCGCGGGGAAACAGCCGGCCTTTGGCCCTGGAGCCATGAACATTCAAGAAAAACCCCAGCCCAGCAGCCATCCTGAAGCCCACGAAAACCTGCACGACGGAGATGCCCATGCCTCAGAGCCCCATGAGTCCCCTTGGTCGATGACCTTCCCGCTGTTGGCTCTGGCCGTCCCTTCTGTGCTGATTGGCCTGGTGGGTACCCCTTTTGCCAACTTCTTTGAAGCTTTCATCCACCCACCGACTGAGTCTGTGGCAGAGGCAGGCTCGATTTTACCGCTGGTGGCAGCAGAGTGGCAGGAGGTGCTGGCGGGCCATTTCGATTGGGCAGAGTTTCTGATCATGGCGGGTAGTTCCGTGGGCATTGGGCTGATCGGCATCACTTTGGCCAGCTTGATCTACTGGCAAAAGCGCATCGACCCGGGCACCTTCCCCCAAAGCCTGCAGCCGCTCTACTACTTCTCCCTCAACAAGTGGTACATTGACGACCTCTATGAGCGAGTCTTTGTGCAGGGCACCCGCTTCGTGGCACGGGAGGCGCTGGAGGTGGACAGCCGCATTGTGGATGGTGTGGTCAACCTGACGGGCTTGGTGACCATGGTGAGCGGCGAGGCGATGAAATACCTGGAGAGCGGCAAGGCCCAGTTTTACGCTTTGATTATCTTTGCAGCGGTGGTGGTGATGGTGGTGGCATCAGGGGTAGGGTTCTAGCTCGAAGGCGAGGATGGATCCGGCCCGCTTGGCCAAGGGATCCCTCAGCCTAGAACTGCTGCTATGCTACGGAGCAAGTTGAGCGGATCCCTTGTTGCAATGGCCCCGCGTTCTCTTAAGTCGACTTCGCATCCCTTGTTGGCGGAAAGGCAAGGTCAGAGGGAGCGTGTCTTGGCCCTGAAAAATCAGATCGAAGCGATCCTCTACTTAAAAGGCCAGCCCCTGGAGCTATCCGCCCTGGCCCAGTTGGCCCATTGCAGTCGCGACGAAGCCTACGATGCGCTGCTGGAATTAATGGAAGACTATGCCCATCGCGATTCTGCCCTGGAAGTCCTACAGGTGGGGGAAGGGTTTGCCCTGCAGTTGCGGGAGCCGTTTTTGGAGCTGGCCAACCAGCTTTTACCCCCTGAAATTGGGGTGGGTGCTACCCGTACCCTGGCTACAATCATTCTGCGTGGCCCGCTCTCGCAGGCGGAGTTGGTGGAGTTGCGCGGCCAAGGTGCTTATCAGCACGTGGCAGAGCTGGTAGAAAAAGGCTTCGTTACCCGCTATCGCAAAGAAGGCAGCCGTTCCCCCTGGTTGCGGGTGACCGATAAGTTTCATCGCTACTTCATGGTAGATGAGCTGGCCAAAAAAGCAACAGAGGCGGCTTCTTTCCCCGAAGAATAAACTTTGAAGAATAAACTTTCCCCAACTGCAAAATGAGGGATCCCTAACTCCTCTCTCCCAAAGGGAAAGTGTCTCAATCTGGCTTGAAATAAAAAAGGATCCCCTGGTCGGGGATCCAAATCGAGGGGAGCGCAGCTTCGGCAGAGAAGGGATCAGCCGAAAGTAGGTTCGATTGCTGAGACTTCTACTTGTTGGGCTGAGGGGCGACCCGCAAATAGGGCTTAATTTCCTTGTAGCCTTTTGGGAACTTCTCTTTCAGCACTTCCGGATCTTTCAGCGAAGGCGGAATGATGACATCGTCACCGTCTTTCCAGTCGGCAGGGGTGACGACATTGTACTTATCCGTCAGCTGTAGGGCATCGATCACCCGTAGGAGCTCGTCGAAGTTGCGGCCCGTGCTGGCTGGGTAGGTGAGAATGAGGCGGATCTTCTTATTGGGATCAATAACGAACACCGAGCGCACCGTCAGGGGCAGCCCTTCTTGATTGAGGTTGGTTTGATCCAACATGCCGTAGAGCTGAGAGACCTTGCGGTCTGCATCTGCCAAAATGGGATAGGTCAAAGTGGCGTTCTGGGTTTCCTCGATGTCTTTTACCCAGCCGACGTGGGAGTCCACATCGTCCACACTGAGGGCGATCACCTTCACACCCCGCTTTTCAAATTCGGGCATCAGCTTGGCAACGGTGCCCAGCTCTGTGGTGCAGACCGGCGTGTAGTCGGCGGGGTGAGAGAACAACACCACCCAGCTATCCCCGGCCCAAGAGTAGAAATCGATTTCGCCGTGGGTAGACTTTTGCGTGAAATTGGGAGCAGTATCGCCAAGTCGGAGAGACATACGCTCTTGATCCTCCGTAAAAGGGTTCAATCCGGTGAGACAGGGATCCGGATCCTTCGACCCGATCCCTCCCGATCTTGCCACATAACTCCACTTTTCCGAGCGGATTGCAGGTGATTTTAAGATTCTTGCTGGCGGGAGGGAGTGCTCCTCCTCTTCCCTGACGCCTTGCGCCCAGGCAGAACGTAAACAATTGCTGCGCGGATCTTAACGTTCCTTAAGTTCTTTGCTGCAGCGGTAGCCCCCTAGAAGTATGCTAGGTAAAACTAGATCCTCTGACGTAAGGTAGGCCATGGAAGAATTGAGGCAAGACGCAGAAACCGTTACACCTTGCAGCTTAGCCACCCTGTGGGCGCAAAAATATGTAGACAAGCTACGGGCACAGGCTGCCTTGGGCGAGCTGCCAGGCGCCCCTCTAGCTGACAAGGTGAAGGGATCTTTGCGCTTTGCCAGCTCCCAGGCCTGGGCGAAGACGGAGCGGCTCTTGGCTGCTGAAATACCGAGGCAGCGGCTGGATCCGGACTTGATTGATCCCTGGCAAATTGCAGAGGATTCCCAGGAGTTATTTGAAAAGGCAGCAGCAAGTTGTGGGGAGGGCCTCTCACCAGCCCGCTTTTCGGTAAAGATCGCGCCATCTTGTGGCCAGCTGCGGGCTCGCTACAGCAAGCCGGATCCGCGGGTACTTGGCTTTTTAAGCATGCAATTTCACTACACGGGGCAAATGGTCCTGCAGGCTCTGCTGCCCCAGGAGCGGGGTCTCTTCCACCCCTACCTGAAGGTCATGGATGACCACCTGTACATGCCTTTGCAGAGGATGTACGAGGCCGCTGCCGCCCAGGCAGGCGATCACTTTTCTGCGCCTTTGGCTGCTATTCAAGAGCTCTTGCCCCTGGTTACCAGCGTGGCAGAGTCCATTTGTGCCGAGGTAGCCCAACGTTTTCCGGACTATCACTGCGAAAGCGGTCCCTTGACAGATCTGAACGTGCGGATTTCCAGCATCCGCGATGTGGAGATGTTTCAGGTGTACTTGGGCCTCTGTGCCCTAGAAGGCAGCATGGCGGCTATCCAGCAGGAGCTGTTTCCCCTCTGTGTGATGCTCTACCCCCCTTTGAAAGTGAGCTGGGAGCTGGTACGGCAGATGCTCAAGCTCTTGGATAAGGTTCTGAGGTCTGGTCTCAGCCAGGCCAGCTATGCCGTCCTGCTGCCCTACCTCCAGGCAGTGCAGGGTATGTTCTCGCTGGAGGTTTTTCCTGAAAATGACCCCATCTGGAGCCATCATCCCAATGTGATGCGCTTTATGGAGACGGCGCAGAATCTGTTGCAAGAATTGCTGGCTCAAAAAGCTTAAAGGCCAGTTAACGCCACCATTCCTATTCCCGCTCGCGACCTCCCAGTTACGCAAGGAAGGGAACATTGGCAGTTGCTGCTCAGCCTGCCTGCAGCTTGGGATCCACCAGCTCGGCTACGAATTGGTGCAGGATGGTGACATAGCGCTCTCCGGCCACTTCCAGCAAATTGTTGTGACCGGCCCCTTCGATAGGCACCAAGCGTTTGGGATCCCGTGCTGCTTGGTAAAGGGCTTCAGCATGCCAGAAGGGGATTAGACGATCCTGGGTACCGTGCAAAATTAGCAGCGGGCAATCGATCTTGGCAATGCGGCTGAGGTTATCGAAGCGATCGAAGGGCAGCAGCGGGATGCGGGTTAAGACGCGAAAGGCTGTGACGAAGGTGGATTCCAGGATCACGCCCCCCACCGGCTTTTGGGCTGCCAAATAAACCGATGGCCCACCCCCCACCGAGCGCCCATAAACCAAAATCTGCTCCGGCAGGATCCCTTGGGCAACTAGGTAAGTGTAAGCGGCCTCGATATCTTTGTAAGCGCCGGCCTCGGAAGGGATCCCTTCGCTGGTGCCGTAACCGCGGTAGTCGTAGGCCAAGACGGCAAACCCAGCCTGCTGCAGGTGCACCAAGCGGGGCAGGATATCCCCCAAGTCTTCAGCGTTGCCATGGCTATAGAGGAGGGTATAAGCAGCAGCCGGATTGGGCAGATATACCGCTGAAATCTGCAGCCCATCAGAGGTCGTGAGCTTGAGAATGGCGTCCCCATCTCGATAGCTGGCGGGACGAGGCAAAAAGATCATTCGCTCCGATTGAAACCAGCCCAGCCAGAGCAGGTAGCCGTACACCACCAGCCCGACGAGCAGCAAAGATCGCCCCACGCGCAGCCACGAGAAGGATCCCAAAACTGGAAATTGCAAGAGGTCTCGGATTGGCATTGACGAGAAGGCATCGACAAATACGGTCATTTCAATTCAAACCAGGACAATGCGCTCACACCCAAAACGTTGGTCGCGTCGTCGTGTCAGCATTGCGGAGCAATAATACATGCGACCAAAGGCTTTTCTCAATAGCCTAGGTATCTCACCCTAACCTGAAGCGACCATAAGTTACGGTCACCTCAATTTGGGGGACTTCCCTGAGGTTCTGCGCTGCTTACCGACCACCCTCAACTTCTTTCCCACACGGGGAGAGGGCCTTCAGGGCTCCGCTTGAGAGAAAAAGCATTTCCAGGCACAAACCCCAATCCAGTTGACAAGGGTGTGGGCGACAATGGTGACCAACAGGTTTCCCGACAGCCACAAGCCAATCCCCATGAGGATACCAACCCCGCTGGCCCAGACGGCATAGGGCCAGCCCTGCCATCCCAACCAATGCAAGGCGCCAAACAAGAGGCCGCTCAGCAGGATCCCGCCTGTCCACCCTAAGGGGCTGGCCACCAGAGCTGACAGCAGCACACCGCGAAACAGCCATTCCTCGCTCCAGCCCGGCAGCAGGCCCACCCAAAGGATATCTCCCCACTGCAAGGGATCCGCCACCCAGTGTAAGTAGGCAGTGGCTGCCCGACGATAAGCCGGCCAGAACCGGTAAACCCCGCCGCTGAGCAGAGCCACCCCTAGCCCCAGCCCCGTTCCCCACGCCAAGGCCAGGGGATCCCAGCGAAACGGCACGGGAAAGGAGGATCCCAGCCAGATCCAGAGACCCACAATGAGAGCCGAAAACAGGGTGGTGATGCCCATTCCATTCAAGATCTGTTCGCGTGTGCAGGGCTGAATCTGGGAAGTCATGGAGGGGATCCCTAGGCTTCGAACTCCGGAGGGTTAACAGCAGCTGCTGTTTTTATCATCGTTTATCTCAGCGGTCCTAGGTTCACGGCAGGTTGACAGCAGCTACAGAGCGTCCCTCAAAACTGCCTCAGCTTGTAAGCCAGCATGGATATGAGCCTTGAGTGTGACCAAAGGGACTCAATCGCCCCCTTGCTCTGTCTTGTAAACTACCCGGCTCCGACCGCTAAGCGGTACGGAGCGGGCTTTCAGTAGCCCTGAGCCTGCTCTGCTCTACCAGAGAACAAAACAGGCCCGA
>NZ_JBSSAB010000057.1:0-12413 GCF_054058195.1 Thermostichus sp. OS-CIW-29 | reverse complement strand
AACAGAAAGATCAACTGGTAGTAATCCGTACTGAACATATTATACATTATTTTCAGTATAGTTGAGCTTATTATTGACTAGAGTCATGCTCTTTTCTGCGCGCCTCTACATCATCACCAAAAACGGCAGGGGATCGCTGGGCCCTGCCGGCGAGATCAGCTCAATGCGCTTTTCGCCAGGGTAGGTGCTGGGATCGATCTCAAAGGTAACCGTCAGCGCCTCGGCGTTGGCCTGCACCGGTTCCTTAGAGCGTCCCAAGGGATCCCCAAAGCTGACTCGGATCCCTTTACCCGCCGGGCTGACTCGGATTTCCGTCACCTGATCCAGATGGGATCCCTCTAGGGTACAGACGATTACATCCCCGACAAAGGCCTCCAGAGGCCAGCCCCGCCGCACCACCGGTTTGGACATGGTTGTCGCTCCCACAGGCTTCTGCATCTCAGTTTAATTTTTCATTTTCCCCTCCCTGCTCCAGCCCAAAACGGCTTTGGTGGCAGAGAGGCTCTCCCCCCTTGGGCCGGATCTCCTGCCACCCCTGTAGAGAAGAGGGAGTTGGGGAAAGGGCAACGGCAGGCGCTCGCAGCAACACCTGGCGGTCTGGGCCCACGCTCACCAAGCGGGGCATCTCTCCAAGGCTATCGGCCACCGCAAACAGCACCCGCTCTCGCGCCTGGGGATCCCAGCCCAGCAGCTCAGCATACCCCAGCGCCGGCGGCGGATCCCAGATTTGCACCGGTGGGATCCCTGTCGAGCCAGTGGGCAAAGGCCAGACCACCGCCCGATCCCAGCTCAAATCGGTCTGGAACCAGCCTTCGTACTCCCGCGCCAGCAAAGTGTTCCCCTGCCAGGCTAGAGGCAGGATCATGGCAAAATCCAATGCCTCAACGGGGTCGTATACCGACCCTGAGGCTTGATAGATAACCTGCAAGGCCCGAGTACGGGTGTTCTCGGCAAACAACACACTGGTCAACCGACCAGCCTGAGGCGTGGCCACCAAATCTAGCCGTGTGTACACCTGCCACTGGGGATCCGGCGCCGGCAAGGGATCGCTGCGCAACAGGCCAACCAATGTGCATTGCCGCTGCCGGGCTTGCTCCTGCAAGTCGTACACCCATTCCCAAGGGATGGGCAAAGTAGGGGGAGAGGAGACTCCAGGGGCAGCCGGCGCCATGTCCCTCGCCCAGGCAGCGCTCCCCTCCGCCCAGCCGATCCAAACAGCCACAAGGGCTCTCCCCAGTTGCCACAGCCAGTTTTGCCTGAGCCAGCCCCCCATCTGCCTCACCTTCCGTCGTGACATACTCCCGCACTCATGCTGATGCAAAGCGCTCCGCGCCGCTAGCGCGAAAAGGACGTTTCCTGCGCTTGAGGACTACGTCCCGCTGACGCGAAAAGAACGGGATGCCCCACCGCCCTGTGCTTGATGTTGATGGCCGCATGGTGGTCGCGCTCTAGTTCTAGCCCACAATGGGAACAAGAATGCCACCTGTCTTGAATCGCTTTCGGTACTCTTTGACCACACCGAGAGCAGTTTTGACTGCTGCCGTTGGGATTCACTGCAATCGCCCTCAGCCCAGCTCTTTCAGCCTTGACTGCCAGAATTCGCAGAAATTGTCCCCAACCAGCATCATAGGTGGATTTTGCTAGCTTCGTCCTCGCAATACCTTTGATATTCAGGGCTTCGTACCCAATATGCTTGCCCTTGCTTACCAGCCAGTTCGCTGTTTTGTCATGAAAATCTTTGCGCTGAGATAGTGGTTAGTGGATAGTCACTATTCACTATCCACTGGTCACTATCCACTAGTCACTAGCCATAGGCGGTTTGACCCCTTCTTCTTGCGAGACAAGGCTCGCTGCAACCTCTTGAGCCTGAGCTCTGCCTTGCGATAGTACTGGGGAACTGGAACAGACTCCCCCGCATCGGTCACCAAAAAGGAGTCCAGTCCCACGTCGATCCCTGTAGTGTTTTCCAGCGTTGCAGGCTCAGGAGTAAACTCAGGGACGGACGAATCTTGCAGGCTCAAGGTCACATACCACCCGTCTGCCCTGCGGCTGATGGTAGCCGCCTTAATCACAAAGCCCTCAGGCAAAGGACGGTGCTGAATTATGCGAACAGCACCGATTTTGGGCAGATGGATAAACTGCCCGCAAATGCAGTCCTGTTGCATCGGGGGGAAACTGAAGGAGCGATACCGCCCAGCTCCCTTAAATCTGGGTTTCCCTGCCCTCTTGCCGTTACCGTCCCCCTTCAGCCAGCGGTCGAATGCTTTGTGCACTCGCTCTATGCAGTTTTGCAGGACTTGCGAATGGATGGCTCTGTACTGCGGAAACAGGGCTTTCGTCTTCACCAAGTCCCGTTTCTGGGAGTAGAAATCGGGCTTGTCTTTCAGCTGGGGCAAATGACAGACTAGGGGACAAGCATTGATGTCACAGCGATTGTGTTCCCACCACGCAAAGCGCTCTGCCAAGCGATAGTTATAGTGCTCCCGCAACAACTCTAGCTATTGCTCCATTAGAGCAACTTGGCTAGAGGTAGGGCGTAAGCGATACTGGTAAGCAGTTCTCATGATGAGGGTATAAAATCCTGCTACGCCGGTCATAGCACCAGTAAGGACGAAGCATCGTGTCCTCGCCTTTTATCCCGACCCTTACCCTGGATAGTGGTGAGTGGATAGTGACCAGCCACTAGTCACTAGTCACTAACGGAGGGCGGGGCTTCCCGGCGGTCTAGCTAAAACCAAACCGAAAATGGAAGAAGTTTACTTACCAGAGGAGACCCTTTGCGCTTGGCTGTGGGAAGACCTGGGGCACGGCGACCTCACCACAGAGCTGACCCTACCCCCAGGACTGGAGGGTGAGGCGGTAATCCTGGCCAAGGAGACAGGGATCCTGGCCGGCCTGGAGATTGCCAAGCGGGTTTTTCGGCTGGCGGATCCCCAGGTGGAGTTCATCCCTGGAGTGGAGGAAGGGGCCAGGGTGGCTGTCCGTCAAGAGGTGGCCCACCTCAAGGGATCCCTGAAGGGCATTCTGGCGGGGGAGAGGCTGGCGCTCAATCTTCTCCAAAGGCTGTCCGGCATTGCCACCCTCACCCGCACCTATGTAGAGGCTCTCCGGGGAACCTCAACCCAGCTTCTGGACACCCGCAAGACCACTCCCGGCCTGCGCGCCCTGGAGAAGTATGCTGTACGGGTAGGGGGCGGCAAAAACCACCGCTTTGGGCTGTTCGACGGCATTTTGATCAAGGAAAACCACATCATTGCCACGCAACGCTGTTGCGACCGCGGCGCGGGAGGCGTTTTGGCAGCCGTCAAGCGGGCCAAGGAAGGTGCTCCCCACCACCTCAAGGTGGAGGTGGAGGTGCGGGATCTCCAGGAACTGGAAGAGGCTTTGGCAGCAGGAGCCGATCTCATCCTTCTGGACAACTTCACCCTGGAAGAAACCCAGGCCGCCGTCCAACGGGTGGGAGGGAGAGTTCCCCTGGAGGCCAGCGGCAACATGACCCCAGAACGGGCCAGGCAAGTGGCCGAGGCAGGCGTGAATTACGTCAGCGTCGGGGCGCTCACCCACTCGGCCAAGGCTTTGGATCTCTCTTTGCTGGTGGTGTGACCCTGAGCCAAGTCCTCGCTGGACACTGCTTTATTGCTACGCAACGCTGTTGCGACTGATGCTACTTTGAGAAGACAACCTAAGCCCAGCTCCAGCTCAACCGGGCGCCGCGAAAGGCTTCGCCGGGCATCTGGGTTGGGGGTTGCTTCTCTTGCCGGCTCAGATACCCCCCAAAGCAGAGTCGACCAACTCCAGGAGATGGGCTTTCCGTTATTGCTGCGCGCTGCTCCTGCAAACGCATTAGCGGGACAAAGTCCTCAGATCGTGTCCAGCCTCCAGAGGAACAAAACCGTTATTGCTACGCAACGCTGTCGCGACAAGAAGTCGAAAATGAAGGGAGAAACCCCATTGCTACACAACACTGCCACAATCGTCCAGGAGATTGCCCGGCTCAAACAGGAAAGGCAGGCAGTTATCCTCGCGCATTCGTATCAGCTCCCCGAAGTTCAAGAGGTGGCGGACTTTGTGGGAGACTCCTTAGGACTGGCTCGGGAGGCTCAAAAGACGAGCGCCCAGGTGATCGTCTTTGCGGGCGTGCATTTTATGGCGGAGACGGCTGCCATCCTTAACCCGGAAAAGACGGTGCTGCTGCCGGATCTGGAGGCGGGCTGTTCCTTGGCCGACAGCATTCGCCCAGAAGATGTGCTGCGGTGGAAGGCAGCCTGCCCTGAGGGCTTGGTGGTGGCCTACGTCAACACCGCTGCCGAGATCAAGGCTCTGGCAGATGTCTGCGTAACCAGCGCCAACGCAGTTCAAGTGGTGGCCAGCCTGCCCCCGGATCGCCCCATCTTCTTCGTGCCGGATATGTTTCTGGGAGCCCACGTTGCTCAAGTAACCGGAAGGGAGCTGGATCTCTTTCCGGGAGAGTGCCACGTGCATGTTGGCATCCGGGAAGAGCACCTCAAGGCGATGGTGGAAGAGCACCCTGGAGCAGAGTTCCTCATTCACCCGGAGTGCAGTTGCGGCTCTAGCTGTCTCTTTCTCAAACCGGATGCCAAGCTGCTCTCTACCGAGGGCATGGTGCGCTACGCCAAAGCTTCAGAAAGCCGCGAGTTTGTGGTGGCCACCGAGGTGGGCATTCTTCACCGGCTCAAGAAAGAAGCTCCAGACAAAACGTTCATCCCTGTCAAGGCAGAAGCCGTCTGCGAGTACATGAAGAAGATTACCTTGGAAAAGATTTACCGCTCCCTGCAGG
The DNA here is from genome assembly GCF_054058195.1 of Thermostichus sp. OS-CIW-29. Taxonomy (NCBI): domain Bacteria; kingdom Bacillati; phylum Cyanobacteriota; class Cyanophyceae; order Thermostichales; family Thermostichaceae; genus Thermostichus; species Thermostichus sp. OS-CIW-29. Next base: position 7,615 of record NZ_JBSSAB010000057.1, on the reverse strand, counting down.
AGATGCGCTACGTGATCCAGGTGCCCCAGGAGGTGGCTGAGAAGGCTCGCCGTTCCATCCTGGCCATGCTGGCAGTGCCCGCCGGAGCCTAGAGGTGGAGGGGAAGAACGGGGCGCCGCCCTTGTTAGAAACAGACCTGTTGATCCTGGGAGCAGGGGTGGCGGGGGTGTACGCAGCCCTGTGGGCCGAAGCCCAGGGGGCGACAACTCTGGTGGTAAGCAAGGATCCCCTTCCCTCTGGCTCTACCCCTTGGGCGCAGGGTGGGGTGGCTTTTCCTGCGGATGAGGCGGACGTAGAAGCCCATATCCAAGACACCTTGCAAGCGGGCCGCGGCCTGGTGGAAGAAAAGGTGGCTCGCTCCATTGTGGAGGAAGCACCCTTGCACCTGGAGAGACTTTTGCGCTGGGGCCTTCCTTTCCATCCCCAACCCGTCCGGGAAGGGGGCCACTCCCAAGCGCGGGTACGCCATCTGGGGGGGGATCGGAGCGGACTGTGGCTTCTGAGAGGTTTGCTGGCTCGCCTCAACAGGCTGCCTTTGCAGGGCTACACAGCCCTCAGCTTTTTGCTGGCGGGGGACAGGGTGGCGGGGGCCTTGCTGCTTGGCCCTGAAGGGCCGGTGGAGGTGAGGGCCGGGGCAGTTCTCCTGGCTACGGGAGGATTTGGCAGCCTCTTCCCCGTCTCGACAGCTCCCTCGGGGGCCACCGGCGACGGAATGGTGCTGGCTTGGCGGGCAGGGGCCACTCTCAGGGATCTGGAGTTTGTGCAATTTCACCCCACGGCCTTGCCCAATGGAGCGCTGGTGAGCGAGGCAGTAAGAGGAGAAGGGGCTGTTCTCCTCAACGCCTTGGGGGAGCGTTTTATGCCTCGCTATGCGGAGCTGGGAGAGCTGGCGCCGCGGGATGTGGTAGCTCGGGCCGTTTTCTGGGAGCGGCAGCAGACAGGGGGAACCTACCTGGATCTGCGGGTCGTCGAACATCTGGAGGAGCGCTTTCCCACCGTTGTTGCCTCTGCCCGCGCCTTGGGGCTGGATCCCACGAAGGATCTGCTCCCAGTTGTTCCCGCGGCTCACTACGTGATGGGTGGGATCCGAACGGACACTTTCGGCTTCACCGGCCTGCCGGGCCTTTATGCTGCTGGGGAGGTGGCTTCCACGGGCCTGCACGGAGCCAATCGCTTGGCTTCCAACAGCCTTTTGGAAGGGCTGGTCATGGGCAAGCGGGCCGCCTTGGCTGCCTTGCAAGATTTGGGAGAGGTGAGCTTTCCCCGACAGCTGCAGAGGCTACCCGTTCTGGCGACGTCTCCCGACATCCTGCCGGCTCTCAGGCATCGAGTTGGGGAAGCTTTGGGCGTTGTGCGGGAGGGAACACGGCTGCGGGCTTTTCTGACCTTTGTCAAGGCACTTCCCCTGCAGGAAAAGCCTTGGGCCACCCGGGAAGAGGCCGAGGCAGGCAGTCTGCTTTTGCTGGCCCGTCTGGTAGCGCAGGGGGCGCTGCTGCGGGAGGAAAGCCGCGGGGCCCATTTCCGCGAGGATTTTCCTCAGGAAGGGGAGCCTTTCCATACGGAGGTGCGCGGTTCAACTTTTTTCCGGAGACCTCTTGATGCTACGCATTGCTAACGGCAACAGGCATTCCACTCATGGTGAAAGACGCCCGGCCTGTCGATGCGCTCGAAGGTGTGGGCCCCGAAGAAGTCCCGCTGGGCTTGGGTGAGGTTCTGGGGCAGGTTGGCGGTACGGTAGCTGTCGTAGTAGGCCAAAGAAGCGCTGATGGCCGGGATCGGGATCCCCAGGGCAGCCGCCGTGGACACCACCCGCCGCCAGGATCCCTGCCGCTCCCGGATGGCCTGCTCGAATTCCTCATCCAAGAGCAGGTTCACCAGCTCTGGATCCCGTTTGTAGGCCGACTGGATCTCGCCCAGGAAGCGGGCGCGGATGATACAGCCCCCCTTCCAAATCCGCGGAATCTCGCTGAAGGTGTAGACGTAGCCGTGGGCAACGGTGGCTTTTTTGAGCAGGGCCATCCCCTGAGCATAGGAGCAGATTTTGGAGCAATAGAGAGCAGCGCGCAGATCTTGGATAAAGCAGTCGGGATCCCCTTCAAAAGTGGCGTCCGGCCCTTTCAACTGGGCAGAGGCAGCCACCCGCTCCTCTTTCATCGACGAGAGGATACGAGCTTGCACTGCCGCTTCGATGGTGGGCACCGCTACCCCCAGATCCAGAGCATCTTTGACCGTCCACAAACCGGTGCCTTTCTGCCCGGCCTTATCCAGAATGAGATCCACCAACGGCTTGCCGGTTTCCGGATCCAGGGTTTGGAAAATCTTGGCGGTAATTTCAATCAGGAAAGATTCCAGCTCCGTTTCATTCCAAGCCTGAAAAATCTCCTGCATCTGCGAGGCCGACAGCTTCAAGGCCCTGCGCATTAGGTCATAGACCTCGGCGATCAGCTGCATATCGCCGTATTCGATGCCGTTGTGCACCATCTTCACGTAGTGCCCGCCCCCTTTGGGCCCCAGGTAGGTGACACAGGGGCCGTCTGGCACTTGAGCGGCAATTTTGGTCAAGATGGGCTCCAGTTGTTGGTAAGCCTCTGGGCTGCAGCCGGGCATGAGGCTGGGGCCGTTCAGGGCTCCCTCTTCCCCGCCGCTCACTCCCATGCCGACAAAGTGGATCCCGGTGGGGGCGAGGGCTTCGGCACGGCGATCGGTGTCGGTGTAGAGGGAGTTGCCGCCGTCGATGATGATATCCCCCGGATCCAGCAGGGGTTTAAGCTCGTCAATCACCGCGTCTACCGGCGCACCCGCCTTGACCATGATCAAGAATTTGCGGGGCCGCTCCATCAGTTGCACCAATTCCGGCAGGCTGTAGGCGGGGGTGATCCGTTTGCCTTGGGCTCGCTCCCGCATGAACTGGTCGGTTTTGGAGCTGGTGCGGTTGTAGACGGCAACCGGGAAGCCATTGCGCTCGACGTTGAGGGCCAAGTTTTCCCCCATCACCGCTAGGCCGATCACCGCAAAGCTGGGCTTGCTCATAGTTGGGCACTATCGACACCTCACCCAATCTAGAGGCCAATCTGACCGACCGGGTTCAGGGATCCTGTTTTCTTCACCTTTGCCGGCCCTGATTCAAGGGCAGCCCAAACTCTCACGGGTGGTTACGCCGGTTATCGGGTGGGATCCCTCAGCTTGCTCACACAACTGCCGCTTTGCCGCCCGATCCACATAGGCTTCGCTGAAATCGGCGCCGGCAATCTGCGCTCCTTGCCAAACCGCCCGCGCGGCAATGGCTCCCGTGAGCTTGGCCCCTCTGAGATCGGCTCCTGCCAAATTGGCCAGATCCAAAAGGCTATTGCTCAAATCGGCACCGGATAGGTTGGCCCCCGCCAGATTGGCCTTGGTGAATGCCGCCCCCGCAAGGTTGGCCCCGTGCAGATCGGCGCCCTGCAGGTTGGCGCTGACAAAGCTGCTGCCCCGCCAATCTTGGCCGGATAGATCTTGACCTTGCAGATCGGCGTTGTTGAAGTTGAGACGGGCTTGGCTGCCCGCTATGGAGCCCCAGAGGAGCCAAAGCAGCAGAGTGGCCGCCAGCAGCATGCCCAGCTTCCCGAAGTCGCGCCAGCAAGTCGAGGCGTTGGATTTTGGGGCCATCGAGGATCCCTAGATTCTCTACCCCTATTCTTGCCGATTTTCCCCTTGCCCACTGAGAACTGGGATCATTGCGTTGCAGCAGAGACAGCCGTTATCCGCCGTAGGTTACATTCCGCTCGGTGGTGCGAAATTGCAGGATCGTCAGCCCCACCACAATGAGAAACAGGACGATGGATTGCGCGGCAGCCCTACCCAAATTGCCAGAAGACACTCCGATTTTGTAGATCTCGTAGATCAACACCGAGGTGGATCCGGAAGGGCCCCCAGCAGTCAGCAAGTCAATGGTGCCAAAGATATCGAAAAACGCATAGGTCATGTTGGTAATCACCAAAAAGAAGGTGATGGGAGAAAGCAGCGGTAGGGTGATGGCAAAAAAGCGACGCACTGCCCCGGCTCCATCAATGGCAGCCGCTTCCAGCAGATCCTTGGGCAGGTTTTGCAGGCCGGCAAGGTAAAACAAAATGTTGTAGCCCATCTGCTTCCAAACGCTGGCAAAAATCACCACCCAAGGGGCCAAGTTGGGATCGCTGAGCCAGTTTAAACGGGGGATCCCCACCAGGCCCAGCAAATGGTTGGCCACCCCTCCCAAGGGGTTGAACATGATAAAGAAGATGATCCCGGCCACCGCCGGAGAGATGGCGTAGGGCCAGATCAGCAACACCCGATAAATCGCCGCCCCCCGAATCGGCTGATAGGCCAGCGTGGCAATCAACAGGGATCCGCTCAACCCCAGCACCACGATGGCCGCCGAAATGGCAAAGGTAATCCCCAGGCTGCGCAGATAGGTGGAATCCGTCAGCAAAGCGGTAAAGTTATCCACACAGACGAAGCGGCTGCGCGGCGCCCCCACAAACGTGAGCAGGGTGGAAAGGCGGAAGGTATCCAGCCCTGGGTAGTAGAGAAACACCACCAAGATCGTGAAGGTGGGCAACAAGAGCAGCCACGCCAGCCACCACTGCTTAAAGATGCCCCTCTCCTGAACAGCTGGGCCGGGGATCCCCAGGCGGCGCTCCTGCTCCTTCTGCGTCCACGCCAACAGCGGCCAGAGGGGAATGGCCATGCCCGCCAGCACCAGCCCCACGCCAAAGGCCATGTCGATGGCCTTGCGCTCCGGCTCAAAAGTGCAAAAATCCAGGGGCGCCATAAAAATCAGGGATCCCAGCCCTCCTGCTAGGCCCCCCAGCACTGCCCCCACCAGCACAGGCCACTCGATGCGTCGAAAACGGAGCCCCATCCAGAGGGATCCCAGCAACCCCGCCAACAGCGGCACCAACACTTGGATGAATCCCAACATCGCCTCTCACCTCGGCTGTGCTCTTCACAAGAGCCTTATCAAAGCCCGGAAAGGGGCAGGCCGCCGCCCACCCCCATCCCTCAATAACACCGTCAGCCCATCGACATCCAGGTTACTGGTAGAGGGAGTTGTACTCGGCCAGAAGGCGGTTGGCCTCCTGGTTGGCCTTGGCCATAGCCTGGGCTGGATCCCCGCCTTTAAGCATCAGATCTTCCATGGTTTGGGTCACCACGTTGCGAATTTCGGGGAAAGCCCCCAGCAGCGCCCCCCGAGTGGCAGGGGTCACCTTGGAATTGTTGATTTGGTCGCTGGCGGTGAAGAAGTTGGGGTTTTCCTTGAACCAGCCCTTCGACTCCAGCAAGGCTACCGAGCTTTTCCGAATGGGCAAGTAGCCGGTCACTTGGTGCCACTCGGCAGCATTTTCGGTGTTGTTCAGCCACAACATGAAGGTCAGCGCCCCCTCTTCCACCTCCTTGGGCAGATCCTTCACCAGCCAGAGGCTGGCTCCCCCGATCAAGTTCCCCGTCCAACCCTTGTCGGCGTTGTAGGGCATGCGGGTGGTGACCAGCTCGATGTTGTTCTGCTTGGCGGCATTGGTGATGTTGGCGGCATCGGCGCTGCTGGTGATGGCCATGGCGACGGTACCGGTCTGGATGGCCTGCTCGGTGGCTGCCCAATCCCGCTGCTTGCCGCTGTAGATGTAGTAGCCTTTGTCATACATCCCTTTCCACCAGGTGGCGATGGCAATTGACGGCTCCGAGTCCAAAAAGACCTGGGTGGCACGGGCGGCACGGCCATTGTCGTTGTTGGCCAAGAGGGCATTCTGCTGGGCCATCCACTGCTCGTAGAACCAGCCGTGATTGGGCCAGGTCACACAGCCCTGGGGAGCGTCGGGGAGGGCCATGATCTTTTGACAAGCAGCCTCCAGCTCTTGCCAGGTGGCCGGCGGCTTTTCGATCCCAGCCTTCTTCAAGATGGCCGTGTTGGAGTAGAGAATGGGGCTGGAGCTGTTCCAGGGCATGGAGGTAAATTTGCCATCCAGGGTGTAGTAGCTCACCACCGGCTCGATAAAATCGTCGAAATTCACTGGGATCCCGTTCACTTCGGTGCGATTGCCCAGAGCCTCGGCAATGGACTTGAAGTAACCAAAATCCCGTGCCCGTTGGGTGCCCACCTCAAACCATTGCACCACCGAAGGAGCAGCATTTTGTTGAATGGCCAGGTCGGTGGCTTGCTGAATTTCTTCGTAGTTGCCGTAGCCTTCGACCGTAACTTTGTATTGAGGAAATTGTTTGTTGAACTCTGCCGCTTTTCCGCGGGCCCAATCCAGGCGGTTGTCGGTAAAGGCAATCCAAACTTTGACTTCGGCAGGAGACTGAGCAAAGCTGTCGGCAGCCAGAAGAGCAGCAGCAGACGCAGCCACGAGGCCAGCCGCAACAGCCAGGAAAGTACGACGGGTATTCATAGAAAAATGCAGTCGCATTCGCTAAAGGCACCTCTGAGATTACAGCACCGACATTAAGAGCAGGTTATGTCTGGCTGGGATCCCCTCGGGAGGTGAACCCTCAGGCCGAAGTCAGAGTCAGATGAGGTGAGCACCTAGCCTGGGTCATGATTGGCAATTTCTCAAGGGGTCTCGAAAAATGAGAATGAAAATGAAAACCGCAAGCTTTTGCCTGTTATTGGTTACTGCCCTCCTGATGGCGCTTGCTCCCTTTGCGCAGGCTCGCCCCCGTCAACGCACTCGCACAGCCACCACGCCAACGGCTGGATCCCTGACCCCGCGCGGTGAGCGCACCTTCACTCACTCCGGCACCTACACTCGCACCGGGCCAAGTGGCAGATCGGGTAGTGGCACCTATTCCGGCCAGGGATCCCGGCAATTCATTCCCGGCCAGGGGGTGGAAGGAGACTATTCCGGCCAAGTCACTACCCAACAAGGTCAGACCTGGAACCTGAACCATCAGCACACCACTACTCACACACATGAGGGTTGGCAACGGCAGGGCAGCACCACCCTGCAAAACGCCGAGGGCAAGACGGTGGGCAGCAGCTCGAGCCTTATCGAGGGCCAAGCGGGGCAAGGCTGGCAGCGCAGCGGCCAATTCAACAATGCCCGCGACCAAACCTACACCACCGAGTCGAGCAGCACACCGACCGGGCCAGGACACTGGCAGCGGGAAACTCGCGTCTTCAATGCCCAAGGGGATCTGCTCGGTGGCTCTGATACCGATGTGCAGTACCGATTTGTGCCAGGGCAAGGCTGGGTGAAAACAGTAGAAGGCAAGACTCTAAAGGGTCAACCCATCCGCCGCACCACCACAGTCGGCCCCAACCTGTGAAGAAGAATCTGAAGGGCACTTTAAGGGATCCCTTAGGATTTTGTGGGAGGAAGCGGGCGGACGGAATCGAACCGACAACAGCAGTTTGGAAGACTGCGGTTTTACCATTAAACTACGCCCGCACGGGCATTCAGCGATGCTGAATATCTATGGTAGCATCTCTCGGCGGTGCCCCTTCCCACTCAGAGTTTGGAGAAAAATCCATCTCCATCAGCGGGACAGACTTCTCCGGTAGGCTGGGCTTACAGCCTGTTAAGGGCTCAAGGGGTACAATAGCAGCACTTAGCAAACCAACTTCGGAAGGAGGATGGATTGATCAGTAGTAAAGAAGTCT
>NZ_JBSSAB010000056.1:0-13113 GCF_054058195.1 Thermostichus sp. OS-CIW-29 | reverse complement strand
TGGAGCAGATAGTGAAGACTTCTTTACTACTGATCAATCCATCCTCCTTCCGAAGTTGGTTTGCTAAGTGCTGCTATTGTACCCCTTGAGTCCTTAACAGGCTGTATCGAAACATTGTCAATGTGATCAAGCTCACCATTACGTTTCATGACGTTTGATATCCATAGTGGAAGAGTTGGGAATTCTTTATCCATCCACTCGTCAGTGTAGGAGTTAGCCATGGTTATTCTCGACTACAGCGATACAGACAGTGGCTTCTGGGCTTCGACTCCTCAGGGTTTGGTGGAGGTGATCAAGTTTCAGAATCACTTCTACGCCCTTCGGCAAGTGTACAAACGCGCCCAAGACGCGATATCTGCCTGTCGCGCCGACATTGAAAGGGGATTTCTTAGCATTGTGGTGCAGTTTGAGAATCACGCGGAAGTGTGGGCTCAACTGTCGCCGGGCGTACCCGTGCAGTCCCAACCAGAGGCTGCTCCTACGGGCAACCCTGCCAAGCCCAAGCTGATCTATCGCGGCCAACCGGTGAGCAAACCTTCCCGAAATCCCAGCCTCGCCCGCAGGCCCTTGCCTGACTCTCTCTATTTCCGCGGCGCGAAGATCGGCTAGACCGTTTCCGTTTGCCAGGTCTGGAGCGGTCGAGATTTCCCTTCTGGCCGCAGCCATCTGCGTTAGCGGTGCAAAGCACCATAGAGGCCCACCCCATAGCCCAGTACCTCAACCGGATCCCCTTGGCTTTCTGCCGGCAGTTGGGATCCCTTTCCCAACCACTGGGTCTCATGGCTGTCCAAAAGTTTTTCCCAGGTGCCGCTGGGCCATTGGGTATAGGTGACTGGCTGATCGGGGCTGAAATTGAAAAGGGCAAGCAAAGCCTGGGATCCCTGGCGGCGGTGCAGAGCTAGGCCAGAGTTGGAAAAGAGCTCCACTTCCACCCCGTCCCGCTCCAAGTGCTGGAGAGCCGGTTGGGTTTTGCGCAGCCGGATCAGGGTCTGGTACCACTTCCAGAGAACCTGGTGGTGACCGGCCTTTTTCAACTCCCAATTCAGCTTGGAGCGCAGGAAAGTCTCCTCAGCTTGGGGATCCGGCGGCTCTCCCTGCCAGGCAAAGGCGCTGAACTCGCGGCGGCGTCCCTGTCGTACCGCTTCCACCAAATCGGGATCCCCGTGGCTGACAAAATACAGAAATGGCGCCACTTCCCCATACTCTTCCCCCATAAATAGCAGCGGCAGCATGGGAGCTAGCAGCAGGGCAGCGGCAGCCAATTTGAGGCCCTCGAAAGAGGTGAGCTGGCTAAGGCGCTCTCCCAGCCTGCGGTTGCCCACCTGGTCGTGGTTTTGAATGCAGACAACAAATTGGGATCCCGGTCGCCCAACAGCGGAGTTGCCGTGACGCCTGGCGCGGTAGCAGGAGTACTGGCCAGAATAAACGTAGCTCTCCCGGTAAGCCTTGGCCAGGTGCTCCAATTCGCCAAAGTCCTGGTAGTAGCCTGTCTTTTCCCCGGTAAGCAGGGTGTGAAGTGAGTGGTGGAAGTCATCGCACCACTGGGCATCTAGCCCGTAGCCCCCTTGCTCTCGGGGGGTGATGAGGCGGACATCGTTGAGGTCGCTTTCGGCAATGAGAACCCTGGGCCGGCCAGTGCGAGCTTCTAGGGCATCCACCTGCTCTGCCAATTCCTGCAAGAAGGGGTAGGCGCTGAAGTCGTAGATGGCATGCACCGCGTCCAGCCGCAGCCCATCGAGATGAAACTCCTCCAGCCAGTACTCGGCGTTTTGTAGGAAAAACTCTCGCACGCCGTCAGAATAGCGGTCGTCGAAGTTGAGGGCATCCCCCCAAGGGGTGTGGTACTTGTCGGTGAAGTAGGGGCCAAAATCCCGCAGGTAGTTCCCCTCCGGCCCCAGGTGGTTGTAGACCACATCCAAGATGACGGCCAAACCCAGTTGGTGGCAGGCATTGACTAGGGCTTTGAAGCCTGCCGCTCCTCCATAGCTGGTCTGCACCGCGTAGGGGTAGACGCCGTCGTAGCCCCAGTTGCGCTCTCCTGGAAACTGGGCCACCGGCATCAGCTCCAGCACGTTTACCCCCAACTCCACCAACTCCGGCAGGCGAGGGATCAGAGCAGCAAAGGTGCCCTCGAGGGTAAAGGTGCCTACATGCAGCTCGTAGAGGATCCACTGAGACAGGGGGATCCCCTTCCACCCCTGATCCTGCCAGTCGAAGTGGGGATCCACCACCCGCGAAGGGCCGTGGACGCCGTAGGGCTGGCAGCGGGAAGCGGGATCCGGCCGCTCCACTACCCCTGCTGAGGTGTGCAGGCGGTAGAGGTAGTCCACTGGCCCAGGTGGGATCCCGTCCACCTCCCCCTGCCAATAGCCCTGCTCATCCCGCACTAGAGTAAAGCAACGTTGGACAGGGCTGAGCAGCTTCAGCTCCACCTGCTCAACCAAGGGCGCCCACACCGAGAAGTGATAGCAGCCTGAGCCCAGGGGATAGGCGCCCATCCGCCCGGCCTGGAAGAAAGGAGAAGCCTGCAACACAGAATCTATCCCGCAACTCGGCTTCCACTATAGCGAGCATGCCTGGCAAAGGCCGGAGAGTGGGTTTTTGGCTTCTCCTCTGCCATAGTGGAATGGGTCTGATACATTTACGCTGAACACTGCTGAACATCACTGTTCAACTATGCAGCGATAGCATTCTGTTTGTTTCCATTCGCGTTAGCGGGACGGAGTCCAAACAGAATGGCGGTATCCCGCAAAGCTTTGAGTAGAATACCCAAAGCGCAGTTTCCGTGTCGTCTTACTACCAATTTTCTGCTTTGCTTTGGCTACCATGTTGGCAGACTCGAAAGTAAACAGAAAGATCAACTGGTAGTAATCCGTACTGAACATATTATACATTATTTTCAGTATAGTTGAGCTTATTATTGACTAGAGTCATGCTCTAGCGCTTAGGTCTCATGCTCAACTACCCGCCCAGCTATCCGGATCCCACCGTTGTCGACATCTACCACGGGCAGCCGGTGCCGGATCCCTACCGCTGGCTGGAGGATCTGGATTCGGAGCAGACGCGGGCCTGGATTGAGGCGCAAAACCACCTTACCTTTAACTACTTGCAGCAGATCCCAGCCCGGCAGCGGATCCGAGAACGCCTGACCCAGCTCTGGAACTATGAAAAATACAGCCAGCCCTTCAAAGAAGGGGGCCGCTACTTCTACTTCAAAAACGACGGCCTGCAAAACCAGAGCGTTCTCTACACCCAAGAAAGTCTAGAGGGCCAGGCGCGGGTTTTGCTGGATCCCAACACCTTCTCGGAAGACGGCACGGTGGCTCTAGCGGGCATTGCCATCAGCCGCGCTCGCGACAGCGGTGCGGAGCACGCTGGACGGTATCTAGCCTATGGTCTCTCCCGCTCCGGCTCCGACTGGCAAGAATGGAAGGTGCGGGACATCGAAACCGGCGAGGATTTGCCGGATCACCTGCGCTGGATTAAGTTCTCGGGAGTAAGCTGGACGCTGGACGGGCAAGGATTTTTCTACAGCCGCTACGACGAACCAGCCCCGGGCAGCGAATACGAAAGCGCCAACTACTTCCAGAAGCTCTACTACCACCGCCTGGGCACCTCCCAGTCAGAAGATGTTTTGGTCTATCACCGCCCCGACCAAAAAGAGTGGGGCTTTGCCGGCGGGGTTACTGAAGATGGGAATTACCTCATCATCTCCGTCTGGCGGGGCACGGATCCCAAAAACCTCATCTTCTACAAAGACTTGCGGGATCCCCAGTCTCCTGTAGTAGAGCTCATCCGCGAGTTTGAGGCCGAATACAGCTTCGTGGGCAACGACGGATCCCGCTTTTGGCTGTTGACGGACTGCCAAGCTCCTCGGCGGCGACTGGTGGCCATCGACTTGGAGCAGCCCGACCAGGTGCAGGAGGTGATCCCCGAGGCGGAGGAGACCCTGCAGGGGGTTAGCTTGATCAACAATCAGTTTGTGGCCTTCTACCTCAAAGACGCCCACACCCAGATCAAGACCTTTGCTTTAGACGGCACCTACCTAGGAGAAATCCCGCTGCCCGGGCTGGGATCTGCCAGCGGCTTTGGCGGCAAGCGCTACGACACCGAGACCTTCTACACCTTTACCAGCTTCACTACCCCGCCCACCATCTACCGCTACGATTTCACCAGCGGCACCAGCACCCTGTTCCGTCAGCCCCAGGTGGATTTCGATCCCCAGGCCTACGAGGTGCAGCAGGTGTTCTACACCAGCAAAGATGGCACCCGCATCCCCATGTTTCTTGTCCACCGCCGCGGCCTGGCTCGGACAGGGGATCACCCCACTCTGCTGTATGGCTACGGCGGCTTTGGCATCTCTCTTACCCCCAGCTTTTCAGTGGGTCTGGTGGCCTGGCTGGAAATGGGCGGTGTCTATGCCCAGCCAAGTTTGCGCGGCGGCGGCGAGTACGGAGAAGAGTGGCACCAGGCGGGCACCAAGCTCAACAAGCAAAAGGTGTTCGACGACTTTATTGCCGCTGCCGAGTGGCTGATAGCCCATGGCTACACCAACCCCGCCAAGTTGGCCATCTCCGGCGGCAGCAACGGCGGCCTGCTGGTGGGGGCCTGCCTGGTTCAGAGGCCGGAGCTGTTTGCAGCGGCCCTGCCGGCAGTGGGGGTGTTCGACATGCTGCGCTTTCATAAGTTCACCATCGGCTGGGCCTGGATCTCCGAGTACGGATCCCCGGAGAACCCGGAGGAATTCAAGGCCCTCTACGCCTATTCCCCTCTGCACAACCTCAAGCCCGGCACTGCCTATCCCGCCACCCTGATCACCACCGCAGATCACGACGACCGGGTGGTGCCCGCCCACAGCTTCAAGTTTGCCGCTGCCCTGCAGGCAGCCCAGGGGGGATCCCAGCCCATCCTCATCCGCATCGACACCAAGGCAGGGCACGGGGCCGGCAAGCCCACCAGCAAGCTGATTGAGGAAGCTGCCGACCGCTGGGCCTTTTTGGTGCAGGTGCTAGGGATCCCCTGGGACGGAACGGGAAGTTAGCGAGCTCTAGGACCCAGGCCCACCCGACCGGCATAAACTGCCGCTTCCCCCAGCTCGTCTTCGATGCGCAGCAGTTGGTTGTACTTGGCAATGCGCTCGCTGCGGCAGAGGGATCCGGTTTTGATCTGCCCGGCACGGGTGGCCACCGCCAAGTCGGCAATGGTGGTGTCTTCCGTCTCGCCAGAGCGGTGGCTGATGATGGTGCGAAAGCCGGCTTGAACTGCCAATTGGATGGCCGAGACGGTCTCCGTCAGGGTGCCGATTTGGTTGGGCTTGATCAAAATGGCGTTGGCGGCGGCGCTGTCGATACCCTTTTGCAGGCGGGTCAGGTTGGTTACAAACAGGTCATCTCCCACCAGCTGTACCCGGGATCCCAGTTGAGCGGTCATGGCTTGCCAACCGGCCCAGTCTTCTTCCGCTAGCCCATCTTCAATGGAAAGGATGGGATAGTTGGCCAGCAGTTGCTGGTAGTAAGCCACCATCTCAGCCGCGCTGTGGGCTTTGCCCTCAAAGTGATATTGCCCATCCTGCAGCAGCTCGTTGGCGGCCACATCCAAGGCCAAGGCGATATCTGCTCCCGGTTTGTAGCCTGCCTGTTCAATAGCCGTCATCAGCAGATCCAAAGCCGCCGCATTGGAGTCGAGATCAGGAGCAAACCCCCCTTCATCCCCCACACCGGTGGACAGCCCCTTCTGCTGCAGCACTTGTTTTAGTACCGCAAACACCTCAGCCCCGTAGCGCAGCGCCTCGCGAAAGCTGGCCGCTCCAATGGGCACAAGCATAAATTCTTGAATATCGACGTTGTTGTCGGCGTGGGCGCCGCCGTTGAGCACGTTCATCAGCGGCACCGGCAGCAGGTTGGCAAAGGGCCCCCCCAGGTATTTGTAAAGAGGCAAGCCCACTGCTTCCGCAGCCGCTTTGGCTGTCGCCAGAGAAACTGCCAAAATAGCGTTGGCCCCCAGGCGGGACTTGTTGGGGGTGCCGTCCAGGTCGATCAGCAACTGGTCAATACGGGCTTGGTTGAGGGCATCTTCTCCCTGCAGCTCCGACTGGATGGGGCCAAGGATGTTTTCCACCGCCCTCAGCACGCCCTTACCGCCGTAGCGTTTGGGATCCCCGTCCCGCAGCTCATGGGCCTCAAAGGTACCGGTCGAAGCGCCGCTGGGAACCTGCGCCAAGCCCGTCGCCCCATTGGCTAAACCCACCAGGGCCTCTAAGGTGGGGCGTCCTCGCGAGTCGAGGATCTCATGGGCGGTAATCCACTCGATGGCCGTTTCCACAGTTACACCTCAGCAATTGGCTAGACAGCTCTGGCCAAAGCCAGATCCCCCCATAGACTAGTAGGTTTTTGCCCGCGATCCGGTCAGCTTCCAGAAAACTTTAAGTCTGTCCTTTAGGTATAGAGATTCTTCAAGGCTGCAGCAGTAGATTGAACATAGGCCGGCCAGAGCTTCAACCAACCATCGAGCGGGGTTTGCCTGGGCAAGGTGCTGCTCAGGAAGTGTTCTCCTCTTCCTTCTAGGCAAAGCGATGGCTCAGCCGCATCGGGTCGTGTACGGTGATCTTCTTCTTGTGAATGGAGATGTACTTCTTCTTGCGCAGCTCTCCCAACAGGCGGGTGATGGTGACGCGGGTTGAGCCAATGGCCTCGGCAATGGCCTGGTGAGACAGCTTGAGATCGATGGTGACCCCATCTGGGCCAGGCACTCCGAAATCGCGACAGAGGATCAACAAAAAGCTGACCAGACGGGATCCCATGTCGCGATGAGCCAGCGTCTCGATCATCATCTCCGTTTGCAAGATACGAGACGACAGGCTTTTAACCAGCAACATGGCCAGTTCGGCGTTCTCCTGTAGGGATTTCTCCACCTGCTCGATCGGTAGAGAGAGTAACTCGGTAGGTGTAAAAGCCACCGAGTGATAAAAGCGGTCGGAGCGCTGTCCCGTGATAAAGGAGAGCACGCCGAAGATGCTGTTTTCGCGTAGGAGGGCGACGGTGATTTCCTCCCCCATTTCGTAGACCCGCGAGAGCTTAACGGCTCCCTTCACCAAAAAGTAAACCCGCTCCGCCGGATCCCCTGGAAAAAAAATGGTCTTCCCGCGCTCAAACGTTTCGATAACCGGAGGATGGTGAGGGCCTCCCAATTGCTTGAAGGCTGTGATCAGAGATTTTTCCGCTACGGCCACCGCCATACTCATCAACCTTTTAAGGTCAGTTTATACCTAAGATCAACCTATTAAGATCAATCTAGAAGCATTAGGCTAGGTTGCAACCCCTTGACTTCAGAATCGATGATGATACCAAGATTTACCCTAAAGTAGAAGGTTCTGCCCAGGCATCTTTGTAGCACGTGCTACATTTTTGAGTCTCGTTTTTGCCCCAGAAAGGGATCCCCAACCGAAAGCAGGGGTTAGGATAAGAGCCATTGTCGCTGGGGGTTGCGTCGGCCCTTGGCGGTAGAGAGTGGAGTGGGTTGGAACATTCTATCTATCTATCTATGGGGAGCCCGGAGGCTGTTGTTGCTGCACCTTCTCAACTGAGCCGCCAGCATTTCACAGTGCGGATGCCGGATCCGGCCAATCACCTGCTGGAGGTGGAACTGCAGATCCAAGAGGTGGATCCAGAGGTGCCTTTGCGGCTGCGACTGCCGGTGTGGACGCCGGGATCCTACCTGGTGCGGGAATATGCCCGTCACGTGCAGGAGTTTCAGGCGGCAACTGAGCAAGGGATCCCTTTGGCCTGGCGGAAGGTGGATAAGAATACCTGGCAAATCGATCCGCCGGGTTCTTCTGCTGTGAAGGTGTGCTATCGGGTCTATGCCTATGAGCTGACGGTGCGCACGAACCATCTGGATTTGACCCACGCCTATTTCAACGGGGCAGCGCTCTTCCTCTACGTGCCCGGTCGCGAGCGGGAGCCCTACACTTTGACGGTGATCCCCCCCAAGCCGGATTGGCACATCGCCACCAGTTTGCGGCCCTTGACCTCTCCTTCTGAGGATCCCACTTCCGGCCAGTCTTTTGTGGCGGAAGACTACGACGAGCTGGTGGATAGCCCGGTGGAGGTGGGTCCACATCGAGTGCAATCGTTTGAGGTGGAAGGGATCCCGCATTACCTTGTGGTTTGGGGGTCGGGCACTCTGGATGTTGATCGGGCCGTTGCCGATGCCAAGGCCATTGTCGAAACCACAGCCGCATTTTTTGGTGGGCTACCCTATGACCGTTACTGGTTTATCGTGCATTTGTCACCGGGAGGATTTGGTGGCCTTGAGCACAAGTACAGCACCACCCTTCTTTACTCTGGGCTGGAGCTGCATCAGCCAGAGTCCTATCGTCGGTTTTTGGCTCTGATGGCCCACGAGTTGTTTCATGCCTGGAATGTCAAGCGTCTGCGTCCTCTGGCATTGGAAAAGATCGATTACAACCAGGAAAATTATCTGGAATGTCTGTGGTTTTGTGAGGGGGCGACCAGCTATTACGAAAACGTCATCTTATTGAGGGCAGGGATCCTCAGTGCCGGCGATTTCTTGAAGATTCTTTCCGAACAGATTGGTCGCTTGCAGCGTACTCCGGGCCGGGCCGTGCAATCGCTGCGGGAGTCCAGCTTCGATACCTGGATCAAACTCTACCGCCCCCACGAAAACACCCTCAACAGCCAGGTTTCTTATTACTTAAAAGGGGCTTTGGTCTGTTGGCTGCTGGATCTGCACATTCGCCACCTTTCCGGCGGTCGGGGATCCCTGGATACGGCTTTGCAGGATCTGTGGCAGCGCTTTGGTCGGTCAGAGAAGGGCTACAGCGACCAAGACTTGCGGGAGGCGTTTGAGCGGGCAGCCGGTGCCGATCTTGGCCGGTTTTTCGCAGCCTATGTGGAAGGCACGGAAGAGCTAGACTACAACACTTACCTACACCCCTTTGGCCTCACCCTTAAAGCCCACTTCAGCCGCCCCAACCCCATCCCATACCTGGGCCTCAATTTCAACGGCGAGGGCAATCGCATCAGCGCAGTAGAGATGGGATCCCCGGCGCAAAAAGCGGGCATCTGGGCCGGCGATGAGCTGGTGGCCCTGGATGGGTTCAGGGTGAGCGCTGCCAACTTGGCGGAACGCTTGACGGCCTATCAGCCCCACCAGATCATTTGTTTGAGCGTTTTTCAAGCCGATCAGTTGAAACATTTCTGGATCCCGTTGGATCCCCCTCGGCCCGATGTCTACACGTTGGAGGTGTTGCCTGAACTGACTCCTGCTCAAGAAGCTCTTCAGCAAGGCTGGCTGGGATCCCTTGTCGGCGCCCAGCTTCGGTCAGAGGCAGGTCCCCATCTGCTTGAAAATTCACCTATCTCCTCCTATCATGTTGAGGCAAGCAGGTAATCCAGTTAACTGGAAAGAAAAGTAACAGCAGCAGAGGACAGGAGTATCTGATGGACTTAGTTTTGGTTTTATTGATTGGGGCAGCTGTTGGTTTCTCGGTAGGCATTTACGTTGCTCGCCAGTATGGGGCCAGTCCTAAACTGGAAATCTGGAAACGAGAGATTATCAGAGATATATCTTCGCAGCTAAGCCAACACAGCCAAAAACTCAACGACCCGGACAAAGCACTCATCAAGTTGAGCGAAGGATTGGTAGACAAGATTTCTCAAAAGTTACAGGAAAAGTTACAGGCCGTCCAAGCTACCCTTGAAGAGTTTAAATTTCGCCTTGCTGACAGCCAGCAAAGCTTGCTACAGGACTGGGGCAGAGACTTTCTACAAGCTATATCTGTAAAGTTGGCCGAACATGGCCAGCAACTGAACAATCAGCTAGCCATTCTGGAAAATCTAGTGGAAGAGGCCAAAGATATTTATCGGCAACTACGGGTTACTATTCAAAGTTCTCATGGATCCGAGATATGCCCAACTGCAAATCAGGACTCAAATCAGGACTCCCAGAATGAGCAGGTTACTCAGGTCATTGGTAAAGCACCAGATCCTGAGACACCAGACGAAGTACTAAGAGACAAGGATGGGACAGCTATCGTCGATATATCAAAGATAGAGTCGTTCTTAAACTCAAAAAACATAAAGATAAAAAGCATAGCTGCGGAAGAAAAAGAGGAAAAGCTAGATCAAATAGCCGCCTTTATGGGCAGTCAGTACTCTTTGATCAAAAGATTCTATGGAATGATTAAGTCAAGTATGAACAGCGGAAACTCTTTCTCAATAAACCTTAGAGACGAACCTCAACAAGTAATTGTCACAACTTGCCAGGTTGCCACAGAGCTATACAAGATTGCATTTTTGGAAGAGTATAGATACTTCAGAGCGCCTAGGTGTCTGCTAGTAGCAAGAGCCAGCAGATCTCGACAAGCACTGAATTTTCTCTCAGGAAACTGGCTAGAGAGATACGTTAGGAATAGGTTGATTTGCCTTGCTAAAAGGCAAACTGGAAAGATTGATTTTTCTCACATAGCAAATGCCAAAGTTACTTTGTCAAACGGAGATGATTTTGAGATGGATCTTCTCTTCCACGTTAATGATCAATTTTACTGGGTAGAGTCGAAGACAGGTGGGTACCAAGACAAAGTACAAAAGTACTCCGAGATTGCTTCTGACCTTGGTCTTCAGAGAAACCAAGCCATCATAGTTTTGGCCGACGTTAGTCAAGATGCAAAAACCAGTCTATCCTCTCTCTATCATTTGTCGGTCATCAGTGTTGATGAGGTTGAGGCTACATTTGAGAGGATCTTAAAAAGTCACCTTCGAGAAGTCTGAAAGGCACCCAAGAGCATTAGCTTAAGCCACAATTTTGACAGCTTGTTCCATACACCACCAGGGATCCTCCGCAAAAGCCGGCATGGGCGTGCTGCCCGCCTTGCCCAAGATGGCCAGCCGAACTTCCCGATCCAGGCGGGATCCGGCCCCGTAGGGATCTTCTGAGGGAGGTTCCAGCCGTTGCCCCAGAGGGGGCATCACCATAATGCCTGGCTGCATGCTGGTGCTGCTGACCCAGATTTTGAAGCGATCCACCGCTACGTCTGTTCCTTCTGGCAGCTGCATCTGCAGCAGGTAGCGGGGGCCAGAGCCAATCAGCAGGCTCTCGTTGGGGCGTAAACGGGCAGGCAGATCTGGTTGATAGGGGTAAACCAAATCCACGCTGTACCGCCGCTCGTCAAAGACGGTGACATAAACATGCACTGGAGTGGGGGCTCTGTTTCTCAAGGCAATGGCCAGGTTGCGGCCTGCTTGGATTTGCACTTTCCCTTGGGGATCCCGCGGCAGGGGGCTCACTTCGGCAGGGGCAGAGCTGCTGGCCGGGGTTTCCAGTTGGAGAAATTCCACTTCCAAGATGCTGCTCAGCGCATCGCTGGCAGGTTGCAGGTTCAAAAGATTACCAAAAGCAGCCACGTGCTCCAACAGCCGCACCAGCTTGCGAGGCAGGGCCAGTAGCTTCTTCACCGGGATCCGGAAGGCCGCCAGAGCCACCTCTTCCCCCCGCCGGTAAAAGTGATAAGTGGCATCGGGCAACAGCTCTACCCGCAAGTCCGCTGCTTCCGGGTCTGTGTAGGTCAGAAGCGGTGAGGCCGGCAAGGCCGCCAGCAAATCGGCAACGGGCATTTGCACTTGACTGGGATCCGCACAGGTGAAAGCCACCCGCAACGGCTGGAATCGGATAGAGGACATGGGGAAAACCTGGAACGGAGTCTGCCGTATTCTTCTGCTCTGAGGTTGCCAGGCAAGCAAGCCAAGCTCTATATTACCTGCATTACCTGCTCATTACCTGCTCAGTTCTCTCGACTGGGCTGTGGCCAAGTCAGCTCTCGGCCAACAGACTCCCAACAGGCCATAGCTCCGTAATCAAACTTAACACCAAAGGCAAATGGAACCATTGGGAAACTATCCCGGATCCCATCTGCAAATGATCTCTTAATGGTCTATTCTTGATCCTGTTGTCGGGTTTGTGGCTGGAGTGGAGCCCACCTCTCCTCTTTCTAGGCTGATCTACGGAGAACCATGTTTAGCAAAGCTTTTTCTTTTCAGAAGGTGTTTGCGCCAGCGCGTCGTCGGTTGCTTGTCCTGCTGTTGGCTGCGTTGATGGCTGGGTTTGGCTGGGGTCTGGCTCCAGTGTTTGCAGCTAAGGATATTCCTGCAGTGGCTCTGTCGCCAACTGAGTCTATTACCTTTACCGAAGCCCAGTTGGCCAAAGGGAAGAAGCTATTCAAAACCGCATGCGCCCAGTGCCATGTGGGCGGCCAGACCTATCCCAACCCGGATGTGAGCTTGAAGCTTTCGGATCTGGAGGGGGCAACTCCCCCACGGGATAATGTGCTGGCGATTGTGGATTACATCAAGAATCCGGTCACCTATGACGGGGTGGAGTCTCTGTTGGAGTATCACCCCAACACCCAGCTCACCAGTGAGTATCCACGTCTGCGCAACCTCACCGACGAGGATCTGAAGCTGATTGCGGGCTACATTCTGGTGCAGGCCAAGACCGTTCCCGGCTGGGGTGGTACCAAGAGCGAAAGCCACAGCGACCTATCAGCCTATCTCTAATGCCGCATCTGGATCAGAAGTTGCCTATGAGATGGCGGATCCCGTCTCGCCTCTGGGCCTGGGTCGGGATCCTAGCTTTGTTGTGGCTGGGGCTGGCCAGTCCGGTGGCTGCCCGCATTGATCCTTACGTGAACCAGTATTTGCGGGTGAGTGGCCCTGTGGAATTGCCTCTAGATGCCGCAGGGCATACCCTCACCTTTACCCCAGAGCAGCTCACGGACGGCAAAAATCGTTTTCAGTCCGCCTGTTTGAATTGTCATGTGGGCGGTGCCACTTTGCCGGCTCCCAACATTTCCCTCTCTTTGAAGGACTTGCGCGGTGCCACTCCACCCCGAGATACCCTTCAAGCCTTGATGGAGTACCAGCGGGATCCCCGCAGCTACGATGGCTCGGATTCCAGCTATGGATGCCGACCTGTACCCCCTTCCTGGATGGACGACGAAGCCGTAAACTACCCGGCTCCGACCGCTAAGCGGTACGGAGCGGGCTTTCAGTAGCCCTGAGCCTGTTCTGCTCTACCAGAGAACAAAACAGGCCCGAA
>NZ_JBSSAB010000055.1:0-13163 GCF_054058195.1 Thermostichus sp. OS-CIW-29 | reverse complement strand
TTCTGCCATTTGTTTTCATCTAAAAAAACCAACTTCATCCTCTTTCCTCTATAAATTATTCTCTCTATCCTAACATAAGATCAACACGACCTAGCCCTCAGAGGGAAGTGAATCGGGATCCCTGCCTGCGCGGGCATCTTCGCTACTTTTGCCATAGCGCTGCTGCCGCCACCACACCAACAGGGGGCTGGCGATAAAAATGCTGGAATACACCCCCAAAGTAAAGCCAATGAGCAGGGCAATGGCAAACCCCTTCAAGGTAGCTCCCCCGAAAATGGCGATGGCAACTAGGGGCAGCATCGTCGTCAGAGTGGTGTTCAGGGAGCGGGCAAAGGTCTGGTTCAGAGATAGGTTTACCACCTCGGCCAGGCTGACCTTGCGGCTCACCAGACGCAGATTCTCGCGGATGCGGTCGTAGATGACCACGGTGTCGTTGACGGAAAAGCCGATGATGGTCAGCAGCGCCACCACAAACAGGCTGTCCGCCTCCATACCCACCGTCAGGCCCAAAAGGGCAAATAGCCCTATCGTCAACACTACATCGTGCAGCAGCGCCACAATGGCAAACACCGCGTAATCCCACTGGAAGCGCAGGGCCAGGTACAGCACGATGAGCCCGAAAGAGATGAGCACCGCCACGATGCCGGAACGCAAGAGCAAACGCCCCACCGTCGGGCCAACCGTCTCGACCAGATTGCGCTGGAAGGGGGCAACCTCCTGCCGCAGGGTGGCTTCCACGGCCAGCCGCTCTTGCTCAGTCAAGGGGGGCATGCGGATCAGGGCTTCCTGGCCCGTTTGCGTGTCCAGCTGGATGATGCTGGTGCCCAGGTTGTGTTCCTGCAGCGCCCGTCGCAGCTCCTCGGTGGTGACAGGCCGCTCAAAGCTCAGATCCAGCAAGGTGCCGCCGGAAAAATCCAACCCCAGCCGCAGGGGAGTTCCCAGAGAAGCCAGGGAAAAGGCCATGCTGACCAGCCCCACCAGCAGCACCGCCAAGGACAAGCTGAACCACAGCTTGCTCCGTCCAACAATGTCGAAGCGATAGTCGAGCAACCGAGAGGCGGGATCTACGGGGGATAGCTCTTGAGCCGTCATGATTGGGCCGCCTCCATCCGAACGCCGTAAAACTCAGGTTTGCGCAAGCTGGGGATCCCCATTGCCGCCAAGAGCAGGCTACGGGTGCAGGTGATGGCCGTAAAGAAGCTCACCAGAATGCCAATGCCCAGGGTTACCGCAAACCCTTTCACCAGTCCCATCCCCAGCCAGAAAAGCACGCCACAGACCAAAAGGGTAGTCACATTGCTGTCCAGGATGCTGCTGAAGGCGCGGTTAAACCCTTCCGAAATGGACTTGTAGATGGATTTGCCGGCCCGCAACTCTTCTTTGATGCGCTCGAAGATCAGCACATTGGCATCCACCGCCATGCCGATGCTGAGGATAAAGCCGGCGATCCCCGGCAGAGTCATGGTGACCCCCAGCAGTTGGAAGAGAGCAAAGGTACAGAGGGCGTAGATAAGCAGAGCGATGTCCGCAATCAGCCCTGGCAGGCGATAGTAGGCCACCATAAAGAGGAAAACCAGCACCAGGCCCCCGATCCCGGCATAGAGGCTGCGGCGCACGCTCACTTCCCCCAAAGTGGCCCCGACAGTGCGATTTTCAATCACCTGAATGGGAACCGGCAGCGCTCCTGCCCTGAGCTTGACCGCCAAGTCAGTGGCGGTTTCCACCGTAAAATTGCCCGTGATCACCGCCGTCCCGCCGGTGATGCCGGTGCGGGCAAACTCCGGCCCCACGATCGGGGCACTGATCAACACGTCGTCCAGAAAAATGCCCAATGGACGTTCTGTTCCGGCCAGATCTCGGGTGAGCTGAGTAAATTTTTCTGCCCCCTCCGGCTTGAACTCCAGCAGCACCTCCCAACTCTGGGATCCGCGGCGGGGGGCTTGGGGATAGGCATTGCGCAGCAGATCCCCGGTGAGGCCGACCCGCTCAAACAGAGTATCCGGATCCTCCCCCGCTGTTATCTCTCCCCGCTCGTTGCGGGGCAGCGCGCCGACGGGAACCAAGCCCTTGCGAAACTCCAGTTGGGCTGTATCTCCAAGGAGAGCAATGGCCCGATCCGGATCCGCCACCCCCGGCAACTGCACGAACAGGCGGTCTTGGCCGCTGATCTGCACCAGAGGCTCAGCCACCCCCAGCCCGTTGATCCGCTGCTGGATGACGGCCTCTACCCCCTGCATCACTTCGGGGGTGATTTCAGGCACCTCCTCGGTGGGCACAGCTTGTAGCGTGAGCTGGGTTCCTCCCTTGAGGTCAAGGCCAAGGCGAACCTCCCGGCTGAAGCCCAGGTAAACGAGGGCAACCACCACGGCCAAGATGAAGATCAGCCCTCGCAAAAAGGAGAGCCGACTGAGCCACGACGCTGAGGATCTAGCCATACTGCTGAGAAGGTGAGGAACACGGTCGCACTCGATCTGAGGCTCTTAGGATTTTGGCACTTTGTAAACTACCCGACCCTACACCGCCTTAGCAGTGTAGCGCGGGCTTTCAGTAGCCCTGAGCCTGTTCTGCTCTACCAGAGAACAAAACAAGCCCGAACCTCTAGGCTGGTTTACGACAGCCCCCAAAAGCGCAATCACATTCGCACCATTCAAATCCGCATCCCCTTCCCATCCACAGTGCCCACACTTGAACGACTTACCACTGCGGTAGGATTGCGCAGGATCGGGATGGATGTGTAAACACTTGTGACAGGTCTGCGACGTGTAGGCAGGCGGCACAAGAACCAGAGAAACCCCTGCAACTCTCGCCTTGTATTCCAGAAACTGCCTCAGTTGGTAGAACGCCCAACTGTTGGCCCTGCGCCTTTCGGTTTTGCTGCGGGGTTGTTGATTGACCCTTTCCCGGATCCCTGTCAGGTCTTCCAGAGCAATAGCGCTGTTTGTCGCCTTTGCCCTAGAGACAATGGCTTTGGAGATGCGATGATTGACCCACGTTTTTGCTACGCAACGCTGACGCGACTGAAAGCGTCTTTCCTTGCCAGACAGCCGTTGCAACAGTTCTCTGCATCTGCGCCGCGAACTGCGGGTGCCCTTACTGGCTTTGCGTTGAAGTACCGCCCTCAACCGCAAGTGATGGTCTCGGACTTTGTTCAACTGCTGTCCATTCCAGTTATCTCCTTCCGATGTATGAGCAATATCCGTCCTTCCCAAATCCACGCCCAGCACTCTATCCGTGCCTTGCGGTGGGCACGGTTCCGTTTCCACACAGATTTGAATGGAGTAGAAACCGTCTTTGCGCTTGACCAGAGTGGCGGATTTGGGGTTGGAGCCTGCCAACTGTTCTCTCTGGTAGCGGCCAATCGCCAGCTCAAAGCGCTCTCGACCCCCAACCGTGGTCAGCGACACCGTCCAGTCTTTCTCGCGAAACGAAAAGATACGGGCATCGTAGGTCGCAAAGCCTCTCTTGAACGCTTTGACCGGACGGTTTTTCTGTCGGGCAACTTTACGGGCACCGGCCAGCCATCTGCAGACCTGCTGGTCGCGTAAGCGGGACGTAGTCCTTGCCAAGTTACTGGACAAGCCGAACCGGGCCTGGATTTGGCGGTAGCACAGAGATTGAAGTTTAACGGCGTTAACTACCTTCTCTGGTGTGTTTTGGTTGACCCAGTTCAAGGCTTGGCCGAAAGCAGCCAAGGTCGCGTCCAATTTGGCGGCTTGCGACTGGGACGCCTTGAGCTTGCAGGAGACGGTCAGGACTTGGGTCATGGTTCTATCGTAACTTCCGCATTCCTCCCGACCCTCGTCCTACGGACAGAGGGCGGGGCTCCTGCGCTAGTAAGCTGGACTTTCTGATCCTATCGCAGACGGGATCCCAGCGGAAAACGGCAGAGCCCGTGGCGCTGCCCCGACAAAATGGCCCTTGGGATCCACCGCCAAGGCAACCCCCAGCTCGATGAAGACGGGTACTGGGCTATCCCTTTGGGCAGAGCGGATGAAGTTCAAAGCCGTTATTGTTGGAAAGATTATTCAAAGACTCCCCCTGGTTTGCGCCGACCCTAGGTTAGGCTATTGCCATCCCGGGGGAGCAAGAAACACCGCTGCTCTGCCCCAAAGTCCGCGAGTTGAGTTAAGGAAGGTTGAGGTGAAGGGGAGACTGACCTGCCATTTCCCTGTGCTGCTACTGGCCCTGCCTCTGTGGGGATCCCCGACCTGGGCCGGAGAGTATTTCACCGAGGAAGTCACCAGCCCCAGCCTGGAGATCGTTCACGGCTGGCGGCAGGAGGTGTACGGCATTGGGGTTACCATCACCAACACCAGCCTCGGCTCCTTTCGGGTGCCCTTGGAAATTGATATGGAGGATCGGACTAGCTGTGAGCGGGCCGACTTGGTGCTGACCAACAATCGCATCATGCCGATGGGATCCTTCCAAGATTGCATTCTCAACATCTTTCCCTACCTGGATAAGTTCATCAACCAAGAAGTCGCCAGCATCCGAGTCACCCTAAAAGGGCCAGCTCCCCTCCTGGAAATTCCGGTAGAGGAGTCGGATCGACTGATTTTGGCCCAGGTGGCCAACCAATCGCGGGAAGCCTTTGTTTTCTTTCAGCAGGAGTTGGCCCGTGTTTTGGAGCTGCTGAGGCAGTCGGATCCCAAGCAAAGCGAGACGGCCCCACAGCCTGGCACCCCAGTTCCGACCGCCACCCCAGCCGAGTCTGCCGCTAGCCCAGGAGATTTTGTAATCGTGGGATCCATTCGGGAAGAACGAGTGGGGGCCGGTAGCCGCCTAAGCGTGGAAGCGATCAACCGCAGCACCCGCACGGTTCTCAACGCCCGTGCTCGTTTCACCTTCTATCGGGGAGAAGAAGTTGTCGATACGCGAGTGGCAGCGTTTGAGCCCAGCGACGTGCCCCCCGGACAAAGGGCCTCCGCCAGTGTGCTGAAAACCGAGGCCAATTGGGATCGCGTCACGGTGACCTTCCAGTGGCAGTAGGGCTACTTCAGGGAGCCAAAGCGTTGCCGCGAATCAGGCTGCCCAGGGTTTTGACCGTGATCTTGAACTGCACCCAAGGGCTCATGGGCACTACCGTCTTGTAGAGGTAGCTGTCAAAGGTCATCCTTTGCACGTCCCGGTCGGCGCACATCTCCACAAAGGCTTCGCGGGTAGCGTTGGAACGGTAGAACACTCGCTGCAGAATATCCAAGACTTTATAGGTCAGGCCGTATTGGCGATCCCAGCGCTTAAGATACAGCTTGAGATCCTCTTCGCTGGGGATGCGCGCCCCACCGTTGGAGGTCTCGACGATGGTCTCGGCGCACATGCGGCCTGACTTGGCGGCAAAATAGATCCCTTCGCCGCTGGATTTGGTTACGTATCCCGCCGCATCTCCCACCAAAGCAGCACGGCCCACCACGCGGCGCGGGCGGGGATGCTCTGGGATCGGATGGGCTTCCACCTTGATCACCTGGCCTCCTCGAATCCGCTCGGCAGCACGGGCGCGGATCCCAGCTTGCAACTTTTGGATGTGGGCTTGGTTTGCCCTCATGGTGCCGGTGCCCACGGCTACATGGTTGGACTTGGGAAACACCCAGGCATAAAAGTCTGGAGAAACATCGTCCCCCACATACATTTCTGCCCGCTCTGCGTAGTAGGCCATTTTGTCGTCCGGGAGCCGGATGCGCTCCTGAAAGGCCAGCGCATAGTTGTAGTCGCCAGCACCAATGGCTTCTGCCACCTTGGAGTGGAACCCATCCGCCCCGATCACCACATCCACAGCCAAAGAACGCGGCACCCCTTGCCTCGATCCGTCGGAAAAATCGTTGTAGTGCAGGATGTAGGGATCCCGGCCATTCTGGGGGATTTCCAGATGCATTACCTTGCCGTTGATCAGCTCCGCCCCTTTTTGGTGGGCACGATTGCGCAAGAAGGCATCCAAGATCTCGCGGCGGCACATGCCGATGTACTCGTTTTCTTTTTCGAGGGCGATATCCACCTCATAGTTGGAAGGGGAGATCATCTTCATCTTGCGCACTTTGCGGTCGATGATCCCCTCGGGGAGGTCGAACTCGGAGACCATACAGAGGGGAATGGCGCCCCCACAGGGCTTAGCATTGTCCAGCTTCCGCTCAAACAAAAAGGTTTCAATTCCCGCTTGGGCTAGAACTTCGGCAGCAGAGGCTCCGGCTGGGCCGCCCCCCACAACAGCAACTCTCAGACTCAAGGTGCTCTCCTCGATGCAAATGCGACTGGCTCATCAGACAGCAGGCATCCTACCACAGCTCCTCAGAAGCATTGCGGACCTTGACGAAGTGTTGCAGAGTGGAGGGCTCGCGCTCGCTGTGTTTCTACAAAAGGCCCCGCCGCATTTGATCCCAGAGGTTGAGATAGGACTCGGCTTCGGCTGAGCTCAGGGGGCGCCAGATCTCCGAGCGTTGCCAAGTGGAGATTTGCAAGTCGGCTCTGCGTTGCAGGCGTGGGGCAAGTTGAGCCAAATCCAGCGGCAAAACCGAAGGGATCCCGCTCAGATTGACCAAGCGGGGGGCAAATTCAGGATTCAAGACAAAATCAAGCCAGTCAGCCAACAGGGATCCGGAATCTGTCTGGGTTGATTCTGTGTGGGCATGGTCTTCGACGTGGGGTCGCACCCAGACATCCCACCAGATGGCGGATCCGGAGGCCGGGATCACCACTGCCAGCTCAGGGTAGTTGGCTTGGGTGGCGTAGAGATCCTGCGACCAGCCCACGGCCACCCAGCTATCGGCCAAGCGCAAGACGGGCAGGTAGTCGGAAGAGGTGTAAGTTAAAACCTGACGGTGCAGGGATCCCAGCTCTTGCCGTAATTCGACATCCTCAGGGTTGAGGGGATCGTTGTAGGAGCGGCCCATTTTCTTTAGGGTTAGCCCAATCACCTCCCGCGGATGATCCGGCAGAGTCAGTTTGCCGGCCAGCTCAGGCCGCCACAGATCCGCCCAGTCCCGAATGGGCTCCCTCACCCGATCCCGGCGGTAGGCAATGGCCGTTACCCCCCAGCGCCAGGGCACACCCCAAATCTGCCCCTCCCGGAGTGCCGCAGCTTGCCAACGGGGATCCAGATTCTGCCATCGTTCTCCCAACAGGCTTGCCGGCAGAGGAGCCAGCCAACCGGCAGCTATGGCCCGATCCAAAGCGTCGGCCCCCAACAAACTCAAAGCCGCCACCGGCAGCCGCCGCCGGAACCATCCCCCCGGATCCCACCAGGCTGCATCAGCCGGCTGGACGCTTTGCTGCAGATAGGCCAACAACTGATCCCGACTATCCAACAGTTGCAGCCGAAAGCGGGCCTGGGTGCGGCGGCGAAACTCGTTGAGCAAACTGGCGGGGATCCCTTGCTTAAGCGCCACGACAAGAGGCAGGTGTGCATCCGGCCCCCCACATCCTGCCGCCATTAGCCCCAGCAGGATCCCCTGTAGAAGCTCACGTCGGCTCAGCCGTATCTCGCCCACGACAGTACCGCTCCACCAGAATGAGAGCCACCAGATCATCGTAAGCCTTGGCCGGCACCCGCATCCCCTTGGGCAAGAGCCGCTGCCATCCCTGCGGTGGGTGAAAATCCCAGTAGCGCTGACGGGCCTCTTGGGAGCTGTGCCGCTCATCCACCAGGACAATCTGCTGCGGGGGGAGAATGGATTCCAGTTGAGACTTCCAGGCTTGGGCCGTCGTCTGATTGCCCAGGATTACCTGCTCCGCCTGAAACTGTTGCCGGAGCGTTTGTAGTCTAGACAGCGCTGCCGCGGAAGGGACCACCTCCCGGTGTAAAACCTTCAGCTCCGTTTGCGTAAACACCTGCACCACAGCAATGCCGCATTTGTCGCGCCCTGGGTCGAAACCGATCAGCACTCGTTGGCCCTTCAGTCTTGCCGGGTGGAGTGGATCCGTCATCCCTCAGGACGCCCCGCCTGCTGAGCCCCAGAAGAGCCGGGTTGACCGGAAGCTTCTGCCATCAGAAAACTCACCCGCAATGGCCCCGCTGTGTAGATGTCGGTGTCGGCAACTAGCTTCACATCCAGAGGGGTGGTGCTCTGGCGGAGATGCTGCACAACCTCCAGAAACTTGACCTGGGAGAACTCCCCCACAGTGCCGGTGATGGGATCGGAGAGAAGCCCCTCCTCTTGCGAGCGCTGATTGGCCTGGTTCAGCAGCCCCAGCAGTTGCTGTTGGATCTGATTTTCGCTCAAACCCGGTTGAATCACCCCGTGGGCCAGCACGGATCCCTTGGCGAAAATCCGCTGGTTGGGGTAAATCTGCACGAGCACAGGCACAGGCTCCCCCTTGAGCCGGTTGGTAACAGAGAGAATGCGCACCGCCCAGCTACCGGGCTCTTGCAACTTCTCCAAGGCTTGATCGGCATCCTCGCGGCGGATCAAGATCGCGTTTTCCAGAGGGGGCATGGGCTGGGATCCAAGGGCAAGGGCCCGCTGTTCCGCCTGGGCCAAAAGGTGCTCAAACTGCCGCCGGATCGCCTCTGGTTTTGCCCCTCTTGGAGCCTCCACAACTCCTGTTGCCAAAACTTCCCCCGCCAAGATGGCCAGTTCCCCCCGCCGCAGCCGCACCGCCAATTGGTTGAGCTGCTCGATCTCCTGCTCAAGCTGGTTTTTCTGGTTCTCCAGTTGGGTTAAGGCCGCCTGCACCACATCCAGGGAGCGCTCCAGCTGATCCCGATCCAGTTGCAGGGCTTGTTTTTGCGACTCCAGGGTGGCGATCACCTGGCGGGCCGACTCCACCTCTGCCTTCACTGCCTCCAACTCGGCATGGGCTCGATCCAAACTGGGCTGCACCTTGGCCAGTTGCTCGTTGGCTGCCGCCAGCTTGGCCTCCGCCTCCTGCCGCTCCTGCAGCGCCACTGCCAGCTGATCGCGCACTTCGCTCAGGCGGGTTTGGGCTGCCGACTGCTGGCTGCGAAATTGGTCGAGATCCATCTTGAGGTGGTCTCGCTCAACCCTGAGAGCGGCATTTTCCGCTTCCAAGAGGGCTTTTTGGCGGTTGAGGGCCCGCAGCTCTTGCTCCGCCTGGGCAATTTGGTTGGTGTAGCTGAACAGGGCCTCCGACAGAGAGCGGTTGAGGAGCAGCAGTGTGCCCAAAGTCAGGGCGGAGATGCTCACGCCGGTCACCACGGCCACCAGAATGGCGGTATGGCGGGGGCGCAGGTTAAACCAGGTAAGGCGCTTTTTGCCAATGCGGTAGCCCACCCGATCCCCAACAACGGCAATCAGGCCACTGACAACCAACATGTAGAGGATCAGCAGTACGCCTTGCATATTCGCGGATCCCTGCCATGGAAATCTTAGCAAGGTTGCCCTGAGGATTTTGCAAGTTGCTGGGAGATAGATTTCGGCGCTGTTTTGTAGGGATTTTTGGGGGTTCTAATCCGCGTAGAGGAGCCGCTCCACCGCCGCCACAATATCTGCAGGTTGCACGATGGTGGCCGCCTCCAGTGTGCCGTTGTAGGGGGTGGGAATGTCCTGCGAAGCCAAACGCATCACCGGCGCATCCAGCTCATCGAACAGTTCTTCCATGATGCGAGCTGTCAGTTCCGCCCCAATGCCACCCGATTTCATGTCTTCCTCAACAATGATCACCCGATGGGTTTTGCGCACCGAAGCGGCAATGGTTCCCATATCTAAAGGTTTCAGCGAGATTAAATCGATCACCTCAGGGTCGATCTCCTGCTGCACCAAAGTGTCCACGGCCTTGAGCACGTGGTAGCGCATGCGGGAGTAGGTGAGCAGGGTAACATCGGAGCCGGATCGGACGATTTCGGCTTTGTCCAGAGGCAAAAGGTATTCCTCTTCTGGCAGATCTTCTTTCAAGTTGTACAGGAGCACATGCTCGAAAAAGAGAACGGGGTTGTCGTCGCGGATGGCGGACTTGAGCAAGCCCTTGGCATTATAGGGAGTTGAACAGGCCACGATCTTAAGCCCGGGCACCGCTTGGAAGTAGGCCTCTAGCCGCTGCGAGTGTTCTGCTCCCAACTGACGACCCACCCCGCCCGGCCCGCGGATGACCATCGGGATCTTGAAATTGCCCCCGGAAGTGTAGCGCAGCATACCGGCATTGTTGGCAATTTGGTTGAAGGCCAGCAGCAGAAAGCCCATGTTCATCCCTTCCACCACCGGGCGCAAGCCGGTCATGGCTGCCCCGATGGCCAGGCCGGTGAAGCTGTTCTCGCAAATGGGGGTATCCAGCAGGCGCATCTCCCCGTACTTGCGATACAGGTCTTTGGTGACTTTGTAGGAGCCACCGTAATGGCCGACATCTTCTCCCAAAACAAATACGTTGGGATCCCGGGCCATTTCTTCGTCGAGGGCAGCACGCAAGGCGTTGTAAAGGAATGTCTCGGCCATAGAGGTTCAATATCGCTAAACCCTCATTAAACCATTTTGCCGGCATGGATCCCCTTGCAGCTGACTTGATAGGCTGAGCTCAGAATTCTTGCTCAAAGGGATGGCGACCTTCCCCACAGCTTTCCTCAGCACTCTCTTTCCCCTGGAACATGGGGATCGTCCGTCTTCTCAAGATAAAGACACCATGAGCATTCCACGGCCCAAACTGGCGCTGACCTTGGGGGATCCCGCGGGAATTGGGCCGGAAATTGTGCTCAAGGCGCTGGCGGATCCTGAGGTGCAGTCTTGCGCCCACATCACGGTTGTAGGGGATCGGCAGGTTCTAGAAGCCACCTATCGCCTGCTGAGAGATCGGTCGCCGGCTCCATTGGCCCATCCGGCAGGGATCCCGATGCTGGAATGCGACACAGGCTTTCGGTTACAGCCTGGCTGTATTGGTCAAGGGGATGCTGACAGTGGTGGGGTCAGTTTTGTTTACCTGAAAACGGCAGTCGAACAGACGCTGCGGGGCGAGTTTCAGGGGATCGTGACAGCACCCATCGCCAAATATCTCTGGCATCAAGCTGGCTACCGGTTCCCTGGCCAAACGGAAGTTTTGGCCCAACTGAGTGGGTCTGAACGCTACGGGATGCTGTTTGTCGCCCGTTCCCCCCACAGTGGCTGGCAGATGCGGGTTTTGCTGGCCACCACCCATATTCCCCTCGGCCAGGTGCCCACCGTGCTGACTCCAGAGCGGGTGCGGACAGCGCTGGATTTGCTGGTGGGATCCCTGCGCCACACCTTTGGGATCCCGGATCCTGTGATTGCAGTGGCCGGCCTGAATCCCCATGCCGGCGAACAGGGGCAACTGGGATCGGAGGAAAAAGAATGGCTGACCGAGCTGCTGCGCACCTATGCCCACGCCCAAATTTGGGGGCCGCTTCCCCCCGACACCATGTGGCTGGCTCCCGCGCAAGCCTGGCATGGCCAGGGATCCCCAACTGTGGCAGATGCCTACTTGGCTCTCTATCATGATCAAGGTTTGATCCCGGTGAAGATGCTGGCTTTTGACCGGGCGGTTAACCTGACAATTGGGCTGCCGTTTGTTCGCACCTCTCCCGATCATGGCACCGCCTTCGACATTGCCGGCCAAGGGGTGGCCCGATGCGAGAGCCTCAAGCAGGCGATCCTGCTGGCGGCAGAACTGCTGGGCAAAAACCCCCAATCCCCTGAGGGAAATGCCGTCTGTACCCGACAATCTGAGGCCGTTTCTCGTTTCCAGGGGGTGGCTTGATGGAAGTTGCCGGTGCTACCTCAACCGGAATGCTCTACCGTCGCTTTGGGCGCACCCAACAGCTGGTCTCGGTTTTTTCTCTGGGCAGCATGCGCTTGGTCAATGTGCCCAGGGATCAAGCTCAGGCAACCGTTGAGGCAGCCCTAGCCGCAGGGATCAACCACATCGAAACGGCTCAGGCTTATGGCCATGCCGAGGTGCTCTTGGGCGAGATTTTGCAAACCCTGCCCTTTTCACGCCATCAGTTGATTCTGACCAGCAAACTCACTCCCACAGATGGGTTGCGAGAGCGGCTTCAGGGATCCCTGCGCCGTCTGCGGGTGGATTACCTGGATCAATTTGCCTTTCATGGCATCAACTTGCCGGAACACCTGGAGTGGGTGCTGCAGAAAGGGTTGCCGATTCTCAAGCAGATGCAGCAAGAAGGCTGGGTGCGCTACATTGGGTTTTCCACCCATGGATCCCTGGAGTTAATTTTGCAGGCCATCCAGACAGGATGCTTTGACTTTGTTAATTTGCACTATCACTTTTTCCAACAGCGCAATGCACCGGCCCTAGAAGCGGCTGCCCAGCAAGATATGGGCGTGTTCATCATTTCTCCTGCCGATAAAGGGGGAATGCTCTATCGCCCGCCCCAACACCTGCAGGAGTGCTGTGCACCTTTCAGCCCCTTGGAGTTTGCCTATCGTTTTTTGCTGGCGGATCCCCGTGTTCACACCCTCAGCCTGGGCATCACTCATCCTGAGGAGCTACAGGTGGCCTTGTCGGCTTTACAGGATCCCGACCGTTGGTGGGTGGATGGCCCTCAGATTCAGGAGCGGTTGCGCCAAGCCGAGCAGGAACGCTTGGGATCCAGCCGCTGCACCCAGTGCTACGCCTGCCTGCCCTGCCCAGAAGGGATCCACATTCCCGAAGTGCTGCGTTTGCGCAACTTGGCCATTGCCCACGAGATGACGGAGTTTGCCCAGTACCGCTACAACATGTTCGGCCAAGCTGGGCATTGGTTTCCGGGGTCACCTGCCGACCGCTGTACCGAATGCGGTGACTGCTTGCCCCGCTGCCCAGAGCATCTGCGGATCCCGGAGTTGCTGGCCGAAGCCCACCAGTTGCTGCATCGGTCTCCGATCCGGCGGCTCTGGGAATAACCATTCCACCTATCCTATTTGGCTGAGCTTAACTCCACTTATAATCGGATGGAGTTTATCGATTGCATCACAAGGCGAGGCATCGGAGTGAATAGTCAGAGCCAAGACCGCTTAGACCGGGTGGAACAACTGCTGGCTTGGACGGCTGAACAGACCGCTGCCAACAGCCGAGAAATCCGGGAGCTCTGCCAATCCATCCAGGAGCTGCGTCAGTCCATCCAAGAAAGCCGCACCCAGTCTGCCGAGGAGAACGCCGCCCGTCTGCGGGAAATCGAGGAGCTGCGTCAGTCCATCCAAGAAAGCCGCACCCAGTCTGCCGAGGAGAACGCCGCCCGTCTGCGGGAAATCGAGGAGCTGCGTCAGTCCATC
>NZ_JBSSAB010000054.1:0-13603 GCF_054058195.1 Thermostichus sp. OS-CIW-29 | reverse complement strand
GTGGATCGAACTGCACGGGCGGTCGGAAGCAGGAACCCGCCGAGACGACTGCGCAAGGAGCCATCCATGCGTAGCGTGGTAGGAATCTCCGGCCTAAAGGCCGGGGAGGATGTCAATGCTTGTTTCCCGTACTGCTCAGCCACAGCCTCTGGCCGTTCCTGGAACGCACTACGCGCCCACCAGTAGCAAGCGCACCGTCTTGGCATGTAGCTGGCGCTGCTTTCTGACCGCTATCTTGGAGGTCTGAAACTTGAGCAGCAAGACAATAAACCAAGACAATAAACAATGTCAAATAATGTCAAAGAAAATGTCAAAGAAAATGTCAAAGAATAAATGTCAAAGTTGTCCACCCAGAACCTGGCCGCCTTGGCGCTCATCCCGCAAGTCTTGAATGGGCCAACGCAAACAATGACTGCCACTTTCTGGTTTGGTACGGGACTGCCTTCGCCCGATCTGGTAGAGAAGGCAAGATGTGGTGAGTAGCTACTTGCATCCAGGTGGACGCTCGCCTTCTAAAGACTTCAGAAAATCTAGGGTGCGGTTATAAACAAACCGAGCTGTTCCCAACCACTGCTGCAGCGTCTGTCGCTGTTGTGCTGTCGGATACATCTCGTCCCCCAATCTTTTTGCCGGCGCCGGAGATGGAAACTTGCCGGTTGTCTCACCGCCATTTGGAATGGCCAACTGCAAGCCCAAAATCTGGGGGCGCGCAGGGAGGCCGAGACCTCCCTGCTTGTATACTTCTCTTGCGGCTGAGCTGAGCTCGAGACCAAGCATGATCCCACCGCAAACTGCTATTCCCCAAGGGGCTGAGATCCTCTGCATCGGCACAGAATTGCTTTTGGGAGAGATCACCAATACCAATGCCCAGTACTTGGCAGCCGAGTTGGCGCAACTGGGGATCCCCCACTATTACCAAACGGTGGTGGGGGATAACGAGGCCCGCATTCACCACGCGCTGGAGGTGGCCTGTGGTCGTTCCAGCTTGATTCTGATCACCGGGGGTTTGGGGCCGACGCCGGACGATCTCACCCATGAGGCGCTGGCTTCCTTTTTTGGGGCGGAGATGGTGGAGCACCCCCAAGTGTGGGAAGAGATCCTGCAAAAGTACGGGCAGCGGGGCCTTGTGCCCTCGCCGAGCAATCGCAAGCAGGCTTTTCTGCCCCGGGGAGCGAGGGTGTTGCCCAACCCGCTGGGCAGCGCCTGTGGCCTCATCTGGCAGCCCCGGCCCGACCTGCACATTCTCACCTTCCCTGGGGTGCCGCGGGAGATGCAACACATGTGGCGGGAGACCGCCGTGCCTTATCTGCGCTCCATCGGCTGGGGAAAAGAGGTGTTCTACAGCCGGGTACTGCGCTATTGGGGCATTCCCGAATCGACGCTGGCCGAACGGCTGGGATCCCTGTTGGCGGGGGAAAACCCTACGGTGGCTCCCTACGCCAGCCAGGGGGAGGTACGCCTGCGGGTTACCGGACGTGCTCCCAGTCGTGAAGAGGCCCAAGCCTTGATCGCCCCGGTGGTGGAGCAGATTTTACAGATTTCTGGAGAAGACTACTTCGGCAGCGATGACGCCACCTTGGCCGGTGTGGTGGGGGAGCTGTTGCTGCAACGGGGTCAAACTCTGGCGGTGGCAGAATCCTGCACCGGCGGGCTGCTGGGGCAGTTGGTGACCGGGATCCCGGGCAGCTCCCGCTATTTTGTGGGGGGGATCGTGGCCTACGACAACCGCATCAAGGAGCAGCTTTTACAGGTGAATCCGGAAACCCTGCGACAGCACGGGGCCGTGAGCGAGGCGGTGGCCGCCCAAATGGCGCTGGGGGCCAAGCAAGTCCTGGGCTCCAACTGGGCCTTGAGCATCACCGGCATTGCCGGGCCAGAGGGAGGCACCGCCACCAAGCCAGTCGGTCTTGTGTATCTGGGTTTGGCGGATCCGCAAGGGAAGGTGGAAGTACACGAGTACCGGTTTGGCAGCCTGCGCGGCAGAGAGGGGGTGCGTTGGTGGAGCGCCCAGACGGCTCTGGATCGCTTGCGGCGGCGCTTGCTCTGCTACCCCCTTTAGGGGGGATCCAGTCTCTCGGGGTTGGATCCCTGAGTAAGCTGGGGGAGCAGATGGATCCAACCGATCTCCAGAAGCAGACCCTACCAGGCAAGGAGCAAGCCGATGATCCCCGATGCCGTCCAGGCGGGCAAGGAAGCCCTGCGGCAGGGCCGCCTTCAAGAGGCCATCCAACTTTTTGAAGGCTACCTGGCCCAATCCCGTCAGCAGGACAAAGCATTAGGGATCCCGGCAGACTCATCTGACGGCGAAGCCCTGGAAGCCCAAATGAACCTGGTGCGGGCCTACCACCAGTTGGGCCAGACGGAGAAGGCACGGTCCCTCTGCCTAGAGCTGCTGCAACACCCCAACCCCCAGGCGCAAGGCTGGGCCAAGAAGATCTTGCTTCGCCTGCCCACTGCAACAGAGTCCCTGGCTGCTCCGTCCGCCAAACCTGTCGAACCGCGTTCTGCTCCCCCAGAGGAGCCGTCTCCTGGAGCGGGATCCCTGTCCACCCGTCAACGGGCCGCCCAACTGGGTATGAAGATCCCCCTGCCGGAGCGGGCCGGCCCCCTGCATTGGGCCAAGTGGGGATCCCTGGGGGTGGGCATTGTCTTCCTTTGGTGGCTGAGCTTTGTGTTGGTAGGCAGCCATCTGGATTTTGGCCGGCTGAGTTTTCCGCGGCAGCTTTGGTTTTTGCAGGGGTTGCTGCCCTGGCTGCGCAATGGCCTGCGGTGGTTGGTGGCCGGCAGCCTGGCGGTCAACTTTGGAGTAGGCCTTCTCTTTTTTGCCCCCTGGCTGATGGATCAGCTCCACCAACGGCTGCACAAGTTGCGTTGGGCCAGGCTTGGCGAAATCGAACGCCACAGCCCCGAAACGGCGCGCCTGCTGCAGCGCATCTGTGCCCAAAACCAGCTAAAACAGCCCCGACTGGGGGTGATCCCGGATGCTGGGCCGCTGGCCTTTGTTTACGGCACTTTTTCTGATGGCTGCCGCATTGTGGTCACCCAAGCCCTGTTGCAGCAGCTTTCTGAGGATGAGATTGCCGCCGTCTACGCCCAGGCCCTGGGGCGAATTGTTAATGGAGATATCCTGGTCATGACCCTGCTGGGATCCCCGATTCAACTGGTTTACCTGGCCCTAGAGCAGGTGAGCCAACTGGGAAGCAAACGGCGGGATCTCATCGGGCATGTGGCCCCGCTGCTCTACCTCATCTACACGGTGCTCTCCTACCCGCTGTTTTTCCTCTCCCGCCTGGGCACCTACCATGCCGACCATTTTGCTGTAGAGGCGACTGGCAACCCGAACGGGCTGATTGCTGCTCTGCTCAAATCGGCTGCTGGCCTGCAAGAGGCCCACAAAAACGACCGCCGACCTTCCTCGCTGTTGCACTGCACCCGCCTGTTCAGCTTTTTGGACTTCAAAACCATCGCCGCTGCCAGTGCTGCCGCCCGCCTCCAGGATCCCTCCCAAGCTGGCCAAGTCTTTCTTTGGGATCAAATCAACCCTTGGGCCCGCTGGATGCAGGTCAATTCCAGCCATCCGCTGCCGGGGCACCGCTTCAAGGTCTTGGCGGGATATGGAGAGCGGCTGCGCCTCCTGCCGGAGCTGAGCCTGGGATCCGGGTCCAAGTTGGATGTGGCCCGCCTGCAAAGCCGGTTTTGGCTGGATCTGGCCATCTACGCAGCCGAAGTGGTCGGGATCCTCATTGGCTGGCTGGTGGGGCTGATCCTCTACCTGCTGCTGCAAAACCGTCTCGATCCCAAGGTGATCGCGGCAGCAGCGGTGGTGGGCTACGGGGTGGGCTTGTGGGCCAAAGCGGGGTTGATGTACGGGGGATCCCTGCCGGCAAGGCCGACGGATGTGCTCAGCTTGCTGGCGGATCCCGACGCGGATCCCCGCCGCGGACAATGGGTGGAGCTGGAGGGGGAGTTGGTGGGACTGGGCCCCTCCGGCTATCAACTGGGGGCAGAGCTGAAGCTGCAAGAGGCCACAGGGCTGATCCCGGTGCGCTTCACCTCCCCTCTGGGCCCGGTGGGCAATGTCTTTTCCGGCCTGAAGCGGATCCGCGCCCTGGTGGGCCGGCGGGTCAAAGTGGTGGGCTGGTTCCGCCGTGGCAATACCGCTTGGGTGGATCTGGCCTACGTCCAGGCGGGATCCAATAAGCTGCACAGCCGACCGCGCCTTTGGCTGGTTTTGTTTGGCTTGGGAGTCGTCCTGCTGGGGATTTGGGGGGCGTTCTATTTCCCCAACTTGGCCTCTTACCTGCGGCGGTGGTGAGCCGGGTTCTCTTCCAGTTGGCTGAGAAAACTAGCGGCGAGAGGGCGTTAACTGTGCCTTGCGCAGGCGCACCGACTGGGGCGTGATCTCCACCAGCTCATCCTCGCCGATGTATTCCAAAGCCCGCTCCAGGGTCATCTCCACCGGCGCTTGCAAGTGCACCAGCTCCTCCCCGCCCGCAGCCCGGTGGTTGGTCAGTTGCTTGGTCTTGCAGACGTTCAGCTCCAAGTCTTGGGGACGGTTGTGCTCGCCCACGATCATGCCCTTGTAAACGCGGGTACCTGGCGTAATAAAGAATACACCTCGATCTTCCGCATTCTTGAGGGCATAGGTAGTGGCCACCCCTTCTTCAAAAGCAATCAGCACCCCGTTGCGGCGCATTTCCATCTCAGAGGTCAGGGGACGGTATTCCAAAAAGCTGTGGCTCATGATCCCCTCGCCGCGGGTGATGCGGATAAACTCCCCCCGAAAGCCGATCAGCCCTCGCGCCGGAATGACAAACTCCAGCTGAGCCCGACCATCGGATCCCACCATCATGTTCTGCATTTCTCCCCGCCGTTGCCCCAGTCGCTCGATGCAGGCCCCCACCGTCGCTTCCGGCACATCCAGCACCAAACACTCATAGGGCTCATAGGGCTGGCCGTTGACCTCGCGGAAAATTACCTTCGGTTGCCCCACCTGAAACTCATAGCCTTCCCGCCGCATGGTTTCTAGCAGGATGCCCAGGTGCAGCTCGCCTCGCCCCGACACCAAAAAGCGATCCGGCGAGTCGGTTTCTTCCACCCGCAGCGCCACGTTGGTTTCCAACTCCCGCATCAGGCGCTCCCGCAACTGTCGCGAAGTTACAAAAGTACCCTCTTGCCCGGCGAAGGGGGAGTCGTTGACGCAGATCATCACCTGCAGCGTCGGCTCGTCCACTTTGATGAGCGGCAGAGCCTGGGGATTTTCGGGAGAGGTGAGGGTGTGGCCAATGTTGGCCTCGGCAAACCCCGCCACGGCGACAATGTGGCCGGCGGTAGCTTCCGTCAGCTCGA
The DNA here is from genome assembly GCF_054058195.1 of Thermostichus sp. OS-CIW-29. NCBI lineage: Bacteria > Bacillati > Cyanobacteriota > Cyanophyceae > Thermostichales > Thermostichaceae > Thermostichus > Thermostichus sp. OS-CIW-29. Next base: position 8,254 of record NZ_JBSSAB010000054.1, on the reverse strand, counting down.
TGCGCTGCAGGCCCTGAAAGCCGAACAGCTTGGTTACTTTGCCCTTGGCGATGGATCCATCCTCTTTCACCACTGCCAATGGATCCCCCAGGCGGATGGTGCCGTTGTGGATCTTGCCGATCACAATCCGGCCCAGGTATTCCGAATACTCCAGCGTGGTGACCTGCAGTTGCAGCGGCTTGCCGGGATCCCCAATGGGGGGTGGGACGTGCTTGAGGATGGCCTCGAAAAGAGGCTTCATATCCAGGGATCCGCTGTACTTCCCTTCCAGAAAGGCTTTGAGATGGGCTTCTTTCAGGGCAAAGCCACGCAATCCGGAGGCAAATAGATAGGGGAAGTCGCACTGGTCTTCGTCTGCCCCCAGCTCCAAGAACAAATCCAGCACCTTGTCGACGGCTTTGTAGGGCTCGGCGCGAGGCCGATCGATCTTGTTGACCACCACAATTGGGCATAGGCCCTTCTCCAAGGCTTTGCGCAGCACAAAGCGGGTTTGCGGCATCGGGCCTTCGTTGGCATCCACGATCAACAAGCAGCCCTCCACCATCCCCAGCACCCGCTCCACCTCGCCCCCGAAATCGGCGTGGCCAGGGGTGTCGACGATGTTGATCAAGGTTTCGCCGTAGCGGACGGCTGTGTTTTTGGCCAAGATGGTAATGCCCCGCTCCCGCTCCAGCGTGTTGCAGTCCATCACACAGGTGGGAATGTCTTCCCCCTCCCGAAAGATGCCCGCCTGGCGTAACAGGGCATCCACAAGGGTAGTTTTGCCGTGGTCGACGTGGGCGATGATGGCAACGTTGCGGATGGGGAGTGACATATTAACCATTGACCAGCAGGATGTCGCCCTACAAGCAGGAGTGCCTTAGGGATTTCTTTACAACTCTAACGCAAAGGAGCGTTACGTTGCTAAACACTCCTGGCTTTGGGCTTAGCCCCAGCACTCCCAAAGGGTTATCCCGACTGCCTCAATATCCAGAGGGATCCCCTACATATCGGCGCCGCGCAGATAGAGCAGCAGGATGACCGCCGGGCCTGCCAAGACAATCAAGGCCAGCAGGGCCAACTGCACAAAAACTTCGTATTGTCCGAACATAATCCCAGATCCTGTGGCTTACGCTTTGTATCCTAAGGGGTGCCCTCCACCCCAGATGGGAGAGCTGTTACAATTCTTCAAGTCATGCGCTCTTCGCCAAGGGATCCCTAGCGCTCCTGCTGGGCTTGAAACACCACCGGATCCAGGTTGAACAGTTCCTGCAAGATCCGCATGGCTGCCCGCCGCGCCTCAATATCCCGTTTGGCCCGCAGTTGCACCATCGGGTCGTGCAGGATCTTGTTGACGATGCCGCGGGTCAAGGCGTCGATCACCTCCAGGTGCTTCTCGGCAAAGTCCTTGCCCAGGCGGGAGAGAGCTTTTTCCATCTCCTGCTCGCGGATGGACTCCACCTTGTGGCGCAGGCTGGAAATGGTGGGCACCGTCTCCAGAGAACGCCACCACTCCATGAATTGATCCACCTCTTCTTCCACCAGGGCTTCGGCAGCCAGAGCCAGCTTTTGCCGTTGGGCGCGGTTTTCTTCCACGATGCGGGAGAGGTGATCCACATTGAACACCTGTACCCCCTTCAGCTTTTCCACGTCGGGATCGATGTTACGGGGCACAGAGATATCCACCAACAACAGCGGCTGATCCGGCTGCAGCACCCCTGCCAGTTGCTGGTAGGTGAGGATCGGCTGGGTGGCACCGGTGCTGGTGAAGACCAAGTTGGACTCGGCCACACTGTTCAGCAGCGACTCCCAAGGCAGCACCTGGATCGGCTGCTCGAATTGCTTGGCCAGGGCTTCGGCTCGCTCCAGGGAGCGGTTGACCACCGTGATATCGACTGCCCCCTTGGCCAACAGGTGCTGCACCAACAGACGGGCCATTCTCCCCGCCCCCACCACGGTAACTTTGCCCTGAGAGAGGGATCCCTGCTCTTGCAGAGCCAACTCCACCGCTGCCGAGCTGATGGACATGGCGCCGGTGCCGATCTCCGTTTCGGTACGGACGCGCTTGCCGGCGGTAATGGCTGCCTTAAAAAGGCGATTGAGGATGCGATCCATGCCGTTGCAGGCTTGGCCCAGTTGCTGGGCTTTTTTCACCTGCGAGAGGATCTGCCCTTCTCCCAGCACCAAGCTATCTAGCCCGGCAGCCACCCGCATCAGGTGGGTTACCGCATCCTGGTAAAGAAGGGTAAACAGGTGCGGACGCAGTTGGGGCAAGGGGATCCCTTTCAGCTCAGCCAAGAACTGCATCGTCTGCCGGACACCACTCTCCATTTCCGAGGTGACGATGTAGACCTCCAGCCGGTTACAGGTGCTGAGGATCGCAGCCTCCTCAATGTGGGGGTGGGCGCGAAGCTGCTGGATCGTCTCTCCCACCTCCGCCTCCGCGATGCTGAGGCGCTCCCGAATCTCCACAGGAGCTGTGCGATGGCTAAGACCGACAACCGCGATAAACATGCCTCTCCGTCGTCTGTACAGCAACAGCAAGAGTTATTAAAAACAAAAACTCTGAACAAAAGCAAATATTGTTTCAGAGAGAAAGCAAGAGCTGTGACCGATACGAGGGGATCCCTTGACTCGGTTCCAGCAAGCTTAGGTAACTTTTCTCAGCCTACCTAAACCCTAAGACCAGTATCGAACCGGTTTTGCCGGATTTTGCTGAAGAGTTATTACGTTTTCACGGGTTGGGGCTTGATAGATTTCGTAACTTTCCCAAAAAGGCAAGGGCGACCTCCAGCAGGGGAAAGCCGCCCCGATCTCCGAGGATGTTGGGTAGGGGATCCCTTAGCGCAGCTGCAGTCCGCGGGGCTGCTGGCCATCTTTCATGTGGATGGTATCCACAAAGCGCACCGTGCGGGATTGGCTGGAAATCACCAAGGTCTCGGTGCGGGCCCCACCCCCAAAGAAACGTACCCCGCGCATCAAGTCACCATCGGTGATCCCGGTGGCAGCAAAGAGAACTTCCTTGCCACTGGCCAGCTCCTCACACTCCCACACCTTGTCGGGATCCTCGATGCCTTTTTCTTTGAGTTCCCGTCGCGTTTCCTCCACAGGCGGCAGGTAAGTGCCCGCCTGAACCACCTCGGGATCGTAGATCAGCCGACCCTGGAAGTGGGCGCCCAAGCACCGCAGAGCGGCTGCCGAGATCACCCCCTCAGGAGCAGCTCCGATCCCCATCAGAGCATGAATGCCGGTGCCGTTGAAGCCCGCCGAGAGAGCCGCCGAGATGTCGCCATCGGTGATCAGCTTCACCCGTGCCCCCGCCTCTCGAATTTGGCGAATCAGATCGAGGTGGCGCTTGCGATCCATGACCACCACCGTCAGATCGGAGATCTCCCGATCCAGGCTTTCGGCGATGATCTTGAGATTTTTCTCTGGCGGATAGTCGATGTGCACCTTGCCCTTGGCCTGGGGCGGAGCTGCCAGCTTCTGCATGTAGATGTCCGGGGCGTGGAGAAGGCCGCCTTTCTCGGAGATGGCCAGCACCGCCATAGAGCCGTTTTGGCCTTTGGCCACTAGGTTGGTGCCCTCACAGGGATCCACAGCGATGTCAATCTCCACCAGCTCTTCCACGCGGCAGAACTGCTCAGCATCCGGGCGGGTACAGATGCCCACTTCTTCGCCGATGTAGAGCATGGGGGCCTCATCGCGGGTTCCTTCCCCGATGACGATGCGACCGCGCATAGGGATCTGGTTGAGTTTCTCCCGCATGGCCTCTACAGCCACCTGGTCGGCGGTCTTGTTGTCCCCTTTGCCCATCCAGCGGGCGGCGGCAATGGCAGCCTGCTCCACGACTTCGATGATCTCTAGCCCCAACTTGTTGTCCACGATGTGCCCCCTTGCTGATCTCGGAATGGTGAAGGCCAACTTAAGGATATCTTCAGACTCTTCCCCTCAGTTTACCAGGGCAGGCTTCTCCTCGGGATCCCATTCTCTCAACCCCAATAAGCTGAGAGAACAAATCTCCCAAAGCCAGTCAGGAAGAGCGATCCCCGTCTTGGCGGCTTACTATTGCCGCTTGGGGATCAGGGATGGTAGCCTATTTTAAGGGCAATAAGTTTTTCTTAACACCATTAAAAAAACGCAATGAAAAGATACGCTTTTGTCAACCGTTCCGGACAGGTTCAGGTGATCCGCACGATCCCCGGCCACTGGGAGCGCACCCTCTTTCCCGGCCAGCAGGCGATTTTTGAGGCGGAGCCGGACGACTATCTGGAAGTCTACAGTTGCTGCTGCTCCACCGCCATCCTGGAAGAGCGCCGCCTCTGTCGCTATCTGGTGGATTCTTCCTCGCCTGAGGTTGACCTCTACCTATGGTCATCTTCACACCGGGGAACTCTGGCGGATGCGTTGAACGGTTGACAGGCTCTAGCGGCTGGCTGCCCCATAGGGGCAAGAGGACTGGGTTTGCCCAGGATAACTAGATTGGGGATCGCTTCTCCTGAGGCCGATCCCCGAGTTTTTCAGAGGGCGGATGCGGATCTGGAGAAGGGGCATCGGGGGGACGGGTCAGGCAACTGCCCCGCGCAGCATTGCGAAAGGTATCGATGCGCTCCACGCAATTTTGATGGCCGCAATAGGGGCAATACAGGCGATCCCCAGGTTGGGGCTCCACATCGGCCTGGCTCCACCACCGCCGACAGCGGTCACAACAAAAGTGATAGAGGAACTCCAGCGCCACTCTCATGGGATCCCTTGCAGAGCTGAGCCGATCAGCATGGAAAAATGGGCATTATCCGGATCCCGGCAGTTGGGATCCGTCGCTGTCTATCGAGTTAAGGCAGAGTCATTATGAGTATGGTATGTTAGGTTTGGTTTACATTTGCACTTTACCGCAAGGAGCGTTGATTTATGTCTCAGGAAGGATGCCTGCGAGTGGGGCAGCCCGCTCCCGATTTTTCCGCCACCGCCGTCTATGACATGGAATTCAAGACGGTGAAGCTCTCCGACTACAGGGGTAAGAAGTATGTGGTGTTGTTTTTCTACCCCTTGGACTTCACCTTTGTCTGCCCAACGGAGATCACGGCCTTCAGCGACCGCTATGACGACTTTGCCAAACTGGATACCGAGATCCTGGGTGTTTCAGTGGATAGCGAATACTCTCACCTGGCCTGGATTCAAACCGACCGCAAGGCTGGAGGGGTGGGTGAGCTGAGGTATCCTCTGGTCTCTGACCTGAAAAAGGAGATCAGCGCTGCCTACAATGTCCTGGATCCGGAAGCGGGTGTGGCGCTGCGCGGCCTGTTCATCATCGACAAAGAAGGGATCATCCAGCACGCCACCATTAACAACTTGGCCTTTGGCCGTAGTGTGGATGAAACCTTGCGCACCCTGCAAGCTATCCAATACGTGCAATCTCACCCCGATGAAGTTTGCCCGGCCAACTGGCAGCCCGGCCAGAAAACCATGCACCCCGACCCAGTGAAATCCAAGGAGTTCTTCGCGGCGATTGCCAAGTAGGTTGGCCCCTGGGATCCCTGGCTACATATAGGAGATCCCCAGCGCTTCCGGGCGTAGCTTCAGCTCAAGGTGGGCTGGAGCTTTTTTGTCGAAGACAGGCAAGCAAAAGATCCCCCGACCTTGCTAGGGGATCCTGAAACCCAGTAGGGAGCGAAGCTGTGGGGAGTTCAATCCCAGGGTTTCCCGCCGGTGAACTTGTAGGTAATCGGCTCTTTGTTTTTGCCGATGTTGCGATCCACTTTGCCGATGGGCTCGCGGCCTTCGTTGACCTTCTCGGGAAAGACGCCGTCTTTGGGATGCACCAACACAGGCTCTCCACCCGCCGGAATGCGGAAGATCTGGTAGTCGTTGATCTTGTAGTCGGATCTCAACTGGGCACCCAGCGCCAAACACTGCTCTTTGCGGGCAAAGGTGAGAAAGTTTTTGCCTTCCACCATTTCGGCAGCGCCGCCGGTGGGCATTTCAAACACCTGCCCCGGCTTGCCCGTCCAGGTGATGACGTATTTTTCTTCGGTTTCGGCTGCGCTCAACAGCCCCCCGGTGGATCCCCCAAATAGAGGCAGCTTTGCTCCCTGACGAGGATCGCCTTCCATCACAGCCATAGTCTACCTTTCTCAACTCGTTGTGGTTTGCGGTGGTTTGCCTTGTCCAAACCGCGGTTTGCGGCGCGAAGCACTTTGAATCTACCACTGACTCGATTTTTGGCCCCAGTTCCGCCTGGGAACTGTAATCTTTCGTAGCAGACTGGCTGGCCCTCAGACGGATCCCTGGGCGCCCTGTAGGCCACCATAGAACAAGCCGGAGACCCACAGCTTTCTGGAAAAGGAACAGCGCCCATGGCCCAGTGGTCCCTCCATCCCAGCTCGCAATCCAACGCTAGGGTCATTCTCATTCCCACCGCCTTTGGCCACGATACTCAGGCTCCGATGGCCATTCTCAATGCCGGTTCGGAGCTGTGTGCCTTCGAGCCGAGGTTGGGGATCGATGTGGATAAGCTGGCGGTGGCGCAGTTGCCGGGGCTGGTGGATGAGCCTCCCTACGGCATGTGTGAGGCGGCGGTGGCTCAAGCTTGGAGACGACAACAATGGCCGGTGCTGTTGCCCTCAGTCTTGGCTGCCAGTTGGGGGGCCATTCGTGCCCTTTGGAAGCACTACCCAACTCTGAGTGTGGTGCATTGCAGCGCCCATGCCAATCTGATGCCGCCGCCGGAGATGAGCCAGCCGGATCAAGATACAAGCTATGGCAGTGCTGCCTGGGTGGAGTTGCTCTACCAGCACATGCTGCCGGTGATCCATGTGGGGTTGCGCAGCGGCAGTGCGCGCGCCTACGCATGGCTGAAAGCCCACCACAGCCCAATATTCTGGGCCCAAGATGGCTGGGATCCCCAGCAGGTGGTGGCCTCTTTGCCGGATCAACCGGTGTTTTTGGTGGTGGACTGCAGTGTGCTGGATCCTTCCTTAGCGCCCGCGGTGCATCACCCAGAGCCAGGGGGGGTGAGTTGGCCGCAACTGTTGCAGACCTGTGAGGCCATCTTTGCCGCTCGTCCTGTGGTTGGCCTTTCACTGGGAGGGGTGGCGGTGGGATCCGCAACACGGCAAACTGCTCGCGTGGTGGCCCGCCTGCTCAATTGGTTGCTGGCCTGCTATGCCCTTCACTCCCTGAAGGTGACCGCTCAACCGCAACCTGTCCAGACGGTTTAAGCTGCTCAGGTCTGAACATTCATTTGGGATGGTCGAATGAACCTGATACATTCACGCTGAACTCTCCTGAACATGGTTCAGGAAAGAAGCGATCGCATCCTGCCTATCTCTGTTCGCGTCAGCGGGACGGAGTCCAAACAGGAAGGCGGTATCCCGCAAAGCCCTGAGGAATACCCCCCGAGCGCTTTCCCCCTTCACTTCCCGGCAACCGTTGCGGTGGACTCAAGGATCAGGGGGAAACTTGGTCTACTATATCCCTCTCAATGACTTTTGCCAAACCGCCTAAAGCTCAGTAAATTCAGCAAAGTTCAGGGTTTTGGGGGTTAGAGGCATGCTCTATCGCCGAATAATCTTCCCGCGGCTGTTGGATTTAGCTCTCTCGGGGGAAGGGATGGAGCGCTATCGGCGGCAGCTTCTGGCTCATGTGCAGGGATCCGTTCTGGAGATTGGTTTTGGCACCGGCCTCAACCTATCCTGCTACCCAGAGCACATTCGAAAGATCACAGGGGTAGATCCCAATCCCGGCATGGGATCCCTGGCTCGTCGGCGCATTGCCTCTTCTCCCATCGCCGTTGATTGGCAGGTGGCGGATGCCCAGAAACTGCCTTTTCCAAGCCAGAGTTTTGATAGCGTGGTTAGCACCTGGACATTGTGCAGCATTCCTAATGTGGCCAAGGCTTTGAGAGAGATCAGGCGGGTGTTGCGAGCAGGGGGAAAGCTGTTTTTTCTCGAACACGGCCTCAGCGAGGATCCCCAGGTGCAAAGATGGCAAAATTGTCTTAACCCTATACAAAAGGTAATCGCAGATGGCTGCAACCTAAACCGAGATATGGCTCGGTTGATCCAGGGAGCGGGGTTTCGGTTTGAGCAACTGGAGCGGTTTTATATGCCTGACCAGCCGAGATTCATTGGCTACACCTATCAAGGCATGGCGCTTCCCGCCGCGGAAGGAAACTTCCAGTTCTAGGTCGTGTTGATCTTATGTTAGGATAGAGGGAATAATTTATAGAGGAAAGAGGATGAAGTTGGTTTTTTTAGATGAAAACAAATGGCAGAAG
>NZ_JBSSAB010000053.1:0-13697 GCF_054058195.1 Thermostichus sp. OS-CIW-29 | reverse complement strand
ACAACCGCCAGACCCAAGCCTGGTTCGAGTGCGTGGCGTGCGGCTATGAGAATAACGCCGATCGCGGCAGCGGGCCGGAGGCCTTTCGCGGCAGCAGGCCGGAGGCCTTTCTGGTCGGTGCCATCAACATCCTTGCTCGCGGGATACACCTGTTGCGAGACGAAGGGCAGGACACGACCGACGCTGCGGTCGGGATGCGGGTGGGTGAACCACCCGTGTCAGCCCGGATGGCCTGTGGATCGAACCGCACGGGCGGTCGGAAGCAGGAACCCGCCGAGACGACTGCGCAAGGAGCTATCCGTGCGTAGCGTGGTAGGAATCTCCGGCCTTCAGGCCGGGGAGGATGTCAAAAGACCTCAGCTGCCCAACACTGTGCAGCTGACAAAAAATACAGTTCTCTTGGGAGAGGAGCCGAGGGTGGTGGCGTTGGCGGCGCGGAGCGCTTGGGAGCGGATCCACCGGTTGGGAAAGGGGCGGCAAATGCTAACGTCAGAGTAGGGATCTTTCTGCTGGGCAAGGGATCCCGTTACCCTGGTTTTTGGCTTTTTCCCCAAGATCTGGATGTTGAGAGCTGGAATTGTCGGCCTGCCCAACGTAGGCAAATCTACCTTGTTCAACGCCCTCTGTGAAAATGCCAAAGCCGAGGCGGCCAACTTTCCCTTCTGCACCATTGAGCCGAATGTGGGGCGGGTGGCGGTGCCCGACGAGCGCTTGCAGGTGCTGGCCAAGATCAGCGGTTCTGCCGAGATCATCCCCAGCCAAATCGAGTTTGTGGATATTGCCGGGCTGGTGGCTGGAGCCAGCAAGGGGGAGGGTCTGGGCAACCAGTTTCTCTCCCACATTCGCCAGGTGGACGCCGTGGTGCACGTGGTGCGCTGCTTCCAAGACGAGAACATTGTGCATGTGGCGGGTTCGGTGGATCCCTTGCGGGATATCGGGGTGATCAACTTGGAGCTAGCCTTGGCGGATTTGGCCCAGATCGAGCGGCGCATGGAGCGGGTGCGCAAGCAGGCCAAGTCCGACAAAACCGCCCAACTGGAGTTGCAGGCTCTGGAACAATTACAGGCTGCCTTGGACGAGGGCAAGCCGGCTCGCCTGGTACCCCTCAGCCCAGAAGAAGAGCAGTTGATCAAAGGGTTGGGGCTGCTCACCCGCAAAAAAGTCATCTACGCCGCCAATGTGGCGGAAACGGATCTGGCCAGCGGCAATGCCTGGGTGGAGCAGGTGCGGCAATTTGCCGAGGCGGAAGGGGCAGGTGTGGTGGTGGTCTCAGCCCAGGTGGAGGCGGAACTGGTGGAGCTACCCCCCGACGAGCGACAGGCCTATCTGGATTCGTTGGGGGTGAAAGAAGGCGGGCTGAAATCCCTAATCCGGGCCACCTACGAGCTGTTGGGCTTGCGCACCTACTTTACCTCTGGCCCCAAAGAAACCCGCGCTTGGACGATCCCCGTCGGAGCTACAGCTCCTCAGGCAGCCGGGGTGATCCACTCCGATTTTGAGCGGGGCTTCATCCGGGCCGAGACGGTGGCCTATGCCGATCTGGTGGCGGCGGGATCCCTGAATGCCGCCAAAGAAAAGGGCCTGCTGCGCAGCGAAGGCAAAGACTACGTCGTCCAGGAAGGGGACGTGATGCACTTCCGCTTCAATGTCTAGTTCCCTATCCTCCTGCATCTCTCAGGCAAGCTGGGTTTTCTCAGAAACTGAAGACTTACTCCCTGTCTTTAGGCAAAAAGACTTAACCCGCCCTGGACAAGGGATCCCAGCGCAGCTCCGGCTGGGTCTGAGAGGGGGCCTTTTCCTAAGAAAACGGTTGACGCTGTAACGAAACATCACAATAATTGGACTAGATAAACAAATGTTTTAGGGATGTATTGATGGATCTGCTGCAATACGGCCCGATGGCCTGGGTTTACATGGCGATCTTTGCCTCTATCATTTGGTGTATTTGGGGTCGTTCGGAAGACGACATCATGTTCTAGCCAGAGCGGGAGAGCTTCCTCTGTCGGCGGGGGCCATTCCTTGCGCTTGAGCCGGCAGGGGCAGCCTTTCACCAATCGTGGCTCTGTAAGGACGTTGTAAAAAATTTTGTAGAATCCTGTTGGGCTTGCGCCAGCCTTGGGATTGACGGCAATACCATCCTAGGCAGTGGGAGACTTTTCCCCCTGCTTTTGCAACACGGCAGCCTGCAGCGGTTATGGGTGTTACCAGCTTGATCTCCCGACGTCCTCTGCCTGGGGCAGAACAGACGCCAGAGGGCTACCGTCTTTCTTGGCGGGGCGTTGGGGTGATGGGGGTGCTAAACGTTACCCCCGACAGCTTCAGCGATGGCGGCCAGTGGGGATCTGCAGAAGCGGCTGTGCAGGCAGCCAAAGCCATGGCAGCGGCAGGGGCCTTGATCGTGGATATTGGCGGCGAGTCCACCCGTCCGGGAGCGGAGCCGGTATCGGTGGAGGTGGAATGCGACCGAGTCTTGCCCGTGATCCGGGCCCTGGAAGGATCCGGGATCCCCATCAGCGTCGATACGCGCAGAACGGAGGTGGCGGCTGCGGCTTTGGCTGCCGGGGCGCACATCATCAACGATGTCAGCGGGCTGCGGGATCCCCAAATGATACAGGTCTGTGCCGAGGCGGGGGTGCCGGCGGTGATCATGCACATGCGGGGAGAGCCGCGCACCATGCAGCAGCAGACCGACTATGCTGACCTGGAGGGGGAGGTTTTCGGTTTCCTCAGGGAACAGGCGGAGCGGGCTCTGGCGGCGGGCGTGCCCAGCGTTGTTTTGGATCCGGGCTTAGGCTTTGCCAAAACTGCCGAGCAGAATGTAGTCCTGCTTAAAGCCCTACCGCGGCTGGTGGCCTACGGCTACCCGGTCTTGGTGGGGGCCTCCCGCAAAAGTTTTGTGGGTAAGCTTTCCGGCATTGCCGTACCTAATCAGCGAGACAGCGCCAGCGTGGCCGTCCACCTGTTTGCAGCCAGCCGGGGGGCTGCCCTGGTACGGGTTCACAACGTGCCGGCTCATGTTTCCGCCCTTGCCACTTGGGAAGCTCTGCACCATGACGCAGGGTAGGCTGGTGCTGCAGGGCCTCGTCTTTCATGCCTATCACGGCCACTGCCCGGAGGAAGCGGTTTTGGGTGGGCGTTTTGTGGTGGACGTGGAGATGCGGCTTTCCCTAGCCGAGATCCAAGATGACCTCTCGCGCACGGTGGACTACGCCCAGGTGTACGAGAGGGTGCGGCAGGAGGTGACCGGCCAACGCTACCGCTTGGTCGAGACCTTGGCAGACCAGATTGCAGAGCGGCTGTGGCAGAGCTATCCCCAACTGGAGGCCCTAACTGTGCGGGTTCACAAGCCCCATGCTCCCCTGCCGGGGCTGTTCGAGGATGTTTACGTCGAGGTCGACCGCCGGCGAGCCGTAAGCAGGGCGGAAGCCTCATGAATCGTGACCTGGCCTATGTTGCCCTGGGAAGCAACCTGGGGGATCCGCTGCAGCAGTTGCGCTTGGCTGTGCAGAAGTTGCGCCGGTTGGGAGAGGTGGTGGCCTGTTCCAGTCTCTACCGCAGCCCAGCCCAAGGGGGGCCACCCGGACAGCCTGACTACCTTAACGCAGTGGTGGCGTTGGATCCCTTTCCCCCCTACCGGTCTCCCCTGGAGTTGCTCGGGGCGCTGCTGGCCATCGAGCAGGAGGCAGGACGGGTGCGGCGCATCCGCTGGGAGGCCAGAACCCTGGATTTGGATCTGCTGGCCATGGGCAGCCGCATCCTGAACAGCCCTGAGCTGACGTTGCCCCACCCCCGCATGATGGAACGTGCTTTTGTCTTAGCTCCCTTGGGGGAGATCGCTCCCGACTGGCGTCACCCTGAGACCGGTGTGGGGGTCAAAGAGGCACTCATCAGTTTGGATCAGTCCTGGCTGGAGCGCACAACCCTCGGCTGGGAGTAAGAAAGAGTTTGGTAAGCTGGTTAGGGATTTCGGCAAAAGGGATCCCATGGACAGCCTCCAACTCTGGCAGCGCTACTGCGATTGGCTTTACTACCATCCCGGCCTGGAGATTTTCGTCGATATCAGCCGCATCCGTTTCACTCCCCCTCAGGTGGAAGCGCTACGGCCTCGCTTTGCCCAGGCTTTTGCCGATATGCAGGCTTTGGAGGCAGGAGCCATTGCCAACCCCGACGAAGGCCGCCAGGTGGGCCACTATTGGCTGCGGGCGCCCGAGCTGGCTCCCACCCCTGAAATCCGGCAGGCCATTCAGGATTCCATTGAGCGAGTGGAAACCTTTGCCGAAAAGATCCATCGCGGAACCATCCCGGCCAGCGGGGGGGGACGGTTCACCGAGCTGCTCTGCATCGGCATTGGCGGCTCAGCTCTGGGGCCGCAATTTGTGGCGGAGGCCCTGGCTCCGCTGCACCCCCCCCTGAACATCCACTTCATCGACAACACGGATCCCGACGGGTTTGACCGGGTGCTGGGGCGGCTGGCAGACCAACTGGGGCAAACCCTGGTGATCACCACCTCCAAATCCGGCGGCACCCCAGAGCCCCGCAATGGCTTGGTGGAGGTGAAGCTGGCCTACCAAAAAGCCGGGATCCCTTTTTCTGCCCATGCGGTGGCCATCACCGGCCCCGGCAGCCAATTGGAGCAGCAGGCGCGGCAGGAGGGGTGGTTGGAGGTCTTCCCCATCTTCGACTGGGTGGGGGGGCGCACCTCCGAAACGTCCCCGGTGGGCCTGTTGCCGGCAGCGTTGCAGGGCATTGATATCCGGGCTTTGCTGGCCGGGGCAGCCACCATGGATGAGGCCACCCGCCTGCCCCACCTGGAGCGCAATCCCGCCGCTCTGCTGGCCATGGCCTGGTACATCGTCGGTCAAGGGCAAGGGCGCAAGGACATGGTGGTTTTGCCCTACAAGGATCGCCTGCTGCTGTTTAGCCGTTACTTACAACAGTTGGTGATGGAATCCCTGGGCAAATCCCATGATCTAAACGGCAACCGTGTGGAGCAGGGCATCGCCGTTTACGGCAACAAGGGCACCACCGACCAACATGCCTACGTCCAGCAGTTGCGGGATGGCTTGAACAACTTCTTTGTCACCTTCATCGAGGTGCTTCAGGATCGGGAGCCTGGGATCCCTTCCCCCTTCGTGGAGCCGCAGGTGACCAGTGGCGACTACCTGAACGGCCTGCTGCAGGGCACCCGCCAGGCTCTCTACGAAAACGGTCGCGACTCCATTACCGTGACGCTGCCACGGGTAGATGCCCGCTCGGTGGGGGCCTTGATTGCCCTCTACGAACGAGCCGTGGGCCTCTACGCCTCCCTAATCCAGATCAACGCTTACCATCAACCGGGGGTGGAAGCAGGCAAGAAAGCCGCCAGCGCTGTCTTGGAGCTGCAACGGCGATTGCTAGAGACGGTGCAGGAGCAGCAGGGATCCCTGACTTTGCCCCAACTGGCAGAGAAACTGGGCTGCCCGGAGCGCATAGAAACCCTGTACTGGATTGTGCGGCACCTACACGCCAATGGCCGCGGAGTCCTGTTGACAGGGGATCCCGCCCGCCCCCTGGAGCTGAGCATCCAGCCCCAGCCCGCTTGATCCTCTGATTTCCTGGATTGGGTGTGGAGCGCAGGCTTGAGTTGGCCAATCTGTACCTGGCCTTAAGCCCTTCCCAGCCAGCCGGCCCGCCTGCCTAGAATCGAGCAAGAGTCCACTCCAGGAGGAGACTATGGATCAATCTGCTGCCGTCCTGCCCCTACAAACCCCGAAAGATGTCTCCATCGAAGATATTGAGCAGGAGCTGAACAAGATCTGGTCTTCCAAAGGAGAGAGCGTTGCCGCCCGCGCTGCCACCTTTACCCTGGTGGTGTACGAATCTCTGGACGATGCGCTGTTGCTACCTTCTCCCACCGTCGAGGCCATCGCCACCCAAAACCCCTGTCGCGTCATTGACCTGCGCGCCAAACGAGAGGGATCCCCAGACGATGCCATCGAGGCCCAGGTGGCCGCCTACTGTCCGGTGACCCGCGAGCAGCGCAGCTCGTTGGTCTGTTGCGAATACATCACCCTGAAAGCGCCCGAATCGGCCTTTGTGCGGGCCTGCAGCACCGTTGCCTCGCTGCTGATCCCCAACTTGCCCACCTTTTTGTGGTGGCAAGGGGATCTGGATTTGAACAGCTTGCTGTTTCAAAAATTGGTGGCTCTGAGCAACCGGGTCATCGTCGATTCACGGGGCTTTGTCAATCCAGAAGAAGATCTGCAGGAAATCCACCTCTTGGTGGGTGAGGGGCGCCACTGTGGGGATCTCAACTGGCGGCGGCTGCTGCCTTGGCAGGAACTCACCGCCCAAGCCTTTGACCCTCCCGACCGGCGGGAGTCCCTCTACCTCGTAGATCGCGTGAACCTCGACTACAAAGCCGGCAATCCCTGCCAGGCGTTCCTTTTCCTGGGCTGGCTGGCCGGTCGCCTGGGATGGACTCCCACAGAGCGGGTTCAGGCTCAGGAGCACGATTACCAGATCGACCGTATCCGCTTGCAAACCCAAAGGGGCGGCGAGGTGATGGCAGAACTGGCGGCTGTGCCCTTGGCCTCGGAAATCAGCCAGCCGGGGGATCTCATCGGGCTGCGCCTCACCTCCAGCAACCAAGAAGCCGACGCCTGTACTGTGCTGTGCTCCGAAATCACAGGGTGTATGCGCATGGAAGCCATGGGGGGTGCTCAGAGATGTGTGGTTCGCCAGGTGGCTCCCCTGGAGCAGGATTCCCTCGACACCCTGCTGGCTGCCGAGTTGCAGCGGCTTGGCCCCGACTACCTCTACGAAGAAACCCTAGGGGTGGTGGATCAGATGCTGAAGCTGGGCAAAAGCTGAGATCTGCTTCTGGTTTAAGTGACATACTCCCGCACTCATACTGATGCAAAGCGCTCCGCGCCGCTAAAGCGAGAGAGTGCGGGCTTCAAGGACTCCGTCCCGCTGACGCGAACAGTGACTCCGGTTAGCGCTCCGCGCTGCTAGCGCGAAAAGGACGGGATGCCCCACCACCCTGTACTTGATGTTTATAGCGGCAGTGTATAAAACCCCGCTACTTTTTATGTTTATGGCACCAGTCAAGGACAAAACATCATGTCCCCGCCTTTCATCCCGACTCTCACCCTGGATAGTGGCTAGCCACTAGTCACTAGTCACTAGCCCCTAATAGAGGGCGGGGCTTCCCGGCGGTGTAGCTAACGGGGTGCAGGGGCAATCAGTCCTGCACTCTACCCGCAGGGTAAGCACCGGGATACAGGGATCCCCGCCATACCTCTGAGCGAAATCTGTTGAGCGAAATCTGTAGTAAAACCTACTTATGCTGGCGGTAACCTACAAGTACCGGATTGATCCAGATGCCTCTTGCTCTTGTCCGGTGGACAGGGGTTCCTGGGTGCAGGAGTCCATCCTGCCTGCCGATGCACCGTTCCCTGTGGATTAGACTTGTTTTGCAAGCTGGCAGTAGCCAGGGAGGCTGGGGAAGGGGAACCACCTGTCCAGTCGTTTTGTCGGGGGTTGTAGACCCAGGCAAGTGGCGTGGGGCAGGAATGCCCAACTGCGAGGTAAGGACTCCGTCCTGCTGACGGGAAGGGTAGCCCGCGCCCTGTCCACAGGACGAGCGCCGGGAGGATGTTATAGTAGCTACAGAGGGGTCGGCTAGCTGCGCAAGGTCACCGGAAATTGTGTTGCCAACTGCGCCCTCACCTGGTTTTGCAGAGCTTCTACCTCCGCATCCGTGAGGGTGCGATCGGGAGCGCGGTACACTAGGCGGAAGGCAAGGCTGCGCTGCCCTGCAGGTACTCCTTGGCCCCGGTACTCGTCGAAAAGCTGCACCGATTGGAGAAGTTCTCCGCCCGCTCGACGGATAACCTTCTCGATCTCACCAACGGCAAGGTCGAGTGGCGCAAAGAAGGCGATATCCCGATCGGCAGCAGGAAAGGGCGAAAAGGGGACAAATTGCACAATGCCCCGTCTCTCCAGGCTTTCCAGCAAGGGATCCAACTGCAGCTCAAACCCATAGACCTGATCTGGCAGCCCCTTTTCCTGACAGAGGCGGGGGTGCAGTTGCCCGAACAAACCGATGCGGGATCCCTCAATCCACAAACTGGCCTGGCGACCGGGGTGAAGCAGGGACGATTGCTCTTCAGGGGGATCCAGACGAAACTCCGGGCCAAATCCCAGCCGCTCCAGAGCGGAGACCAGCAGCCCCTTGGCCTCGAACCAGTCCATGGGTCGGTTGCGGTGCTGCCAATCGTGGGGATTGGGATCCCCGCCCAAGATACCGCCGATATGCTCAGCTTCCCGGTAAGGGTGGGGGTTGGGGGGAAGGGCATGGGCAAAAACACGACCGATTTCAAAGGCTTGGAGCGGGCCGTTGCCTTGATCCCAGTTGAAGCGGAAGGCCTCCACCAGGCCGGGAAGTAGCGCATTGCGCACGGCTGAATATTCAGGCGAAAGTGGATTGGCAATCCTCACCAAAGATCCATCCTCCTCCGCTGGGCAGAGGGAGATGTGATATACCTCTGTCAGGCCAATGCCGCGCAGCACTTCTCGGATCTGGCGGGTGAACGTTTCCCGCGCCGAAAGGGATCCCACCTGCGGCTCGGTGGGTAGGGTTTCCGAGAAGCGGTCATAGCCGTAGAGACGGGCAAACTCCTCGATGAGGTCGATCTCCCGCTCAATGTCCCGCAGGCGATAGGGGGGAACGACGACCTGCCAAACGCAGCTGGCCACGGTTGCCGTCTCGGTAGCGGGGGAGAGGGCACTCTGGGAATTGGCCCCTTCGCAACGGGAGAGCTGAAAGCCCAAGGCAGATAGGATCTCCTCCACATCCGCCGCCTGCACCTCGTCCCCCAACACATCGATCAGCCGCGACAGCCGCAATTTCAGGGTGCGTTCCAGGGGGGGCCGCTGGTCAAAGGTGGTGAGGCCGGCCACTGCTCCCCCTGCCAGTTCCAGGATCAACTGCACCGCCCGATCCCGGGCCTGATCGAGGGTGGCAAAGTTAACCCCTCGCTCATAGCGGGTGGAAGCCTCGGTGCGCAGACCTTGAGACCGGGCCGAGCGCCGCGTCACCGCTGGATCGAATAGGGCTGCTTCCAAGAAAATGCGGGTGGTGGTCGAGCCGACCTCGGTTTCTTCCCCTCCCATGACCCCGGCCAGAGCTACCGGTTGGCTGCCGGCCACAATGAGATGACTGTCGGCTTGCAAGGTGCGGGTTTGGCCGTCCAAGGTCTTTAAGGTTTCTCCCGGCTGGGCCAAGCGCACCTCGATGGTGGGTTTTTTCTTGCCCATGACCTGGAGCAGGCGATCCCAGTCAAAGGCGTGCAAAGGCTGGCCCCATTCCAGCAGGATCAGATTGGTAATATCCACTACGTTGTTGATGGAGCGCATGCCGGCGGCGGCCAGTCGGTGTTTTAGCCAGTCGGGGGAAGGGCCGACTTTCACCCCTTCGATCAACACGCCACTGTAGGCGGGGCAGGCTTTGGCGTCGGCAATGCGCAACTGAAAGTTGGGGATGGGCTTGGCCTGAAGAGGCTGGACGGGGGGCAGGCGCAGCGGGTTGCGGGTGAGGGCAGCCACTTCGCGGGCGATCCCCACCATGCTCAGGGCATCGGCCCGGTTGGCGGTGGAAGTGAGATCCAGCACCACATCGTCCAAGCCCAAAAGAGGACGCACATCAGAGCCAAGCGGATGGGCCTCCAGATCCAAGTCGGGCGGGAATTCGTGGATCCCTTCGGAAGATTTCTCCAGCCCCAGCTCGGCCAGAGAGCAGATCATGCCCTCCGAGATCACCCCCCGCTTGTCGGCTTTGGCAATGGTGAGGGAGAGGGCGGGCAAATGGGTGCCGGGTGTAGCCACTGCTACCAGGATCCCAGGGCGGGCGTTGGCAGCTCCACAGACAATGGTGGCAGGCCGATCGGATCCCAAATCCACCTGGCAAACCTGCAGCTTGTCGGCGTTGGGGTGAGGCTCGGCAGCCAGGATCCTGCCCAAAACCACCCCATCTGCCCAGGTGCGGCGGTCTTCGATCTCTTCCACTTCAAACCCCGCCAGGGTGAGGGCCTCCCCCAGTTCTTCGGGTGAAAGTTGGAAATCCACCAGTTCTCGCAGCCACTTCAAGGAGATGCGCATCGCTGAGCCATCGGTGCAAACGCCGCACCCATTATCGCTCACCTGGCCCTCTTCTCCAGCCGGGATCCCGGCCCAAGATCGTGGGATGGCATAGACCCAGTTCTGGCCGGAACCGGTGGGACAGGGTGGGATGCTAAAACGGTGAAGGCGACGGCTAAGGTCAGATCCAGCGGATGGCAAGGTGAGGAAAGATGAAGGAAGACTGGGCAAAACGGTTGCGCAACGGGCTGGTTGCCGCGGCAGCTGTGCTCTTAGCGGTGGGTTTGTTTTTGGCCAGCCAGGGTCGTCAGGCGGGCAGCAACCTAGAGGCTCTAGCCCAAGAGGCCATACCTTGGGAGCAAGCTCAGGCCAATGGCAAACCTTCTTTGGTGGAGTTTTATGCCGATTGGTGCAGCACCTGTCGTGCCATGGCACCCCTCCTGGCCAGCCTGAAACAGGAATTTGCCGATCAAGTCAACTTTGTCATGCTCAATGTGGATAATCCCAAGTGGCTGCCGGAGCTGAGCCGCTACCGGGTGAACGGCATCCCTCATTTTCTGTTTTTGGATCGGCAGGGAGAAGTGCTGGGATCGGCGATTGGCGAACAGCCGCCGTCGATTCTGCGGGCCAATGTGTTGGCTCTGGCAACTGGACAGCCCCTGCAGTTGACCAACATCGGGCCGGTGTCTGAGCTGGAGCGGGGCAGGCGCGCCCTCCCCAGTCAGCCGGATCCCCGCAGTCATGGTTAGGAGTTTGGTCCAGGGTTTTGTTGTCTTGGACACAGGCGGAAAGGTCTGGCCTCGGTTTGATATTGGATAACTTCTATCCATTCTCGTAGCTCACAAGAACAGGCCATGGCTGTCGAGACAACACCGATTTTGCCGGATCCGCAACGGTTGATCCCGAGCGAGCGCCTCAGACAACTGAATGTCCGCTCCAATTCAGCCGGGCTCCGGCAGCTTTTGGGACATTTGGCGGTGATGGCGGTGAGTGGCAGCCTGTGGGTGACCCAGAAAGGTGTCAATGGCTGGATTGCCCTGCCGGCGCTGGTGGTTTACGGGGCCAGTTTGGCGACGATGTTTGCTGCTTTGCACGAATGTGTACACCGCACCGCTTTTGCCAGCCCAAAACTGAATGACGGGGTGGCCTGGGTGGCGGGCTTGCTCTCATTTTACAACAGCACTTTTTATCGCCGATACCACAAATGGCACCACCGCTATACCCAGATTCCGGGCAAGGATCCGGAGCTGGAGGATCCCAAACCCCAGAGCTGGCCGGAGTATTTGCTCGAGCTGAGCGGCTTGACTTGGTGGATCGGCAAGGTGAAGACCTACATCCGCATAGCCAGCGGCCAGTTGCAAGGCTATCCCTACATTCCTGAATCGGCCCGCCAAGAGGTCATTCGTTCGGTGCGGTTGCAGCTAGGGATCTACGGCCTTGGGAGCTTGCTCTCCCTTCTGCTGGGGGATCCCTGGATAGTGTGGCTGTGGCTGTTGCCTTTGGCGGTAGGGCAGCCGATCTTGCGCTTCATTTTGCTGGCAGAGCACACAGGCTGTAGCCAAACCGAGGATCCCTTCTCCAATACCCGTACCACCCTTACCCTTTGGCCAATCCGCTTTTTGATGTGGAATATGCCTTACCATGCTGAGCATCACCTTTACCCCTCCATTCCATTTCATGCTTTGGCCGATGCCCATCAATACCTCAAGCCCCATCTGGCTCATCTAGGGCAGGGGTATGTGCGGGTTCATCGTCAGGTGATTGAACAATTTCAGGCATGACTCACTACACCTGGAGCCTGAACGATTTTCAGCTACAGTGCGGGATCCAACTGCCCCAAATCACGCTCGCCTACGCCACCTACGGGACTCTTTCCCCCCGAAAAGACAACCTGATCCTCTACCCCACCTCCTATGGGGCTCAGCATCCCGACCTGGAGTGGCTGATCCGTCCCGACGGCATCCTCAACCCGCAGCGGTGGTTTATCCTCATTCCCAATATGCTGGGCAATGGCCTTTCCACTTCCCCCAGCAACGATCCAGCCTGTGGCTTGCGGGAAGATGGCTTCTGGTTTAGCCACTGGGACAATGTGCGCCTGCAGGAGAGCCTGATTCGCCAACACTTTGGGATCGAACGCATCCGCCTGATCTACGGCTGGTCGATGGGGGCTCAGCAAGCCTATCACTGGGGATCCCTGTTTCCTGAGCGGGTGGAACGGATCGTAGCCCTCTGTGGCACCGCCAAGACCACAGTTCACAATCGGGTTTTTCTGGAGAGTTTGCGCTCAGCCCTAACTGCCGATCCCGCCTGGAACGGTCGTCGATTTACGGGTGTCCCAGAGCGGGGTCTGCGAGCTTTTGCCCACATCTACGCCAGTTGGGCTGTTTCCCAACCTTTTTTCAACCAAAAATGCTATGAATCCTTGGGGTATGCCTCTCTCGAAGATTATCTAGAGCGAGGCTGGGAGGCCAATTACCGCCGCCGGGATCCCCAGAATCTGCTATCGATGATCGAAACTTGGATCCGCTGCGATATCAGCGACAACCCCATTCACCGGGGAGATTATCGGGCTGCTTTGAGGGCAATTCAGGCCCAAACATTGGTGATGCCCGCCCAGACGGATTTGTATTTCACCCCAGAAGATTGTCGGGCTGAGGCAGAATGGATCCCGAACGCGGTTTACAAGATCATCCCCTCCATTTGGGGGCACCGGGCCGGTAATCCTCATCAAAACCCCGAGGATGAAGCTTTTATTCGCACAGCCGTGCAGGAGTTCCTGGAGAGCTGAGGGCACCTACACAGATTGCAGGCGCAGGTGTTGCACCAGAGCCTGTAGCCCCAACAGGTAGCTTTGCGCCCCAAAACCACTGATTTGCCCAACCGCTACGGCGGCGATGTAGGAGTGCTGGCGGAAGGGCTCGCGGCGATGGATGTTGCTTAGGTGGACTTCCACAGTGGGCAATCCTACGGCTGCAATGGCATCTCGGAGAGCAATGCTGGTGTGGGTATAGGCCCCAGGGTTGATCAGAATGCCGACATGCTGCTGGCGGGCACGGTGAATGGCATCGATGAGCACCCCCTCATGGTTGGACTGGAGAATCTCCAGCTTCGCCCCTAGCATTTCTGCCTGCCGATGCAGAGCCTGATCGATCTGCTCTAGGGATACTGAGCCGTAGATGCCCACCTCTCGCACCCCCAGCAGGTTGAGGTTGGGGCCATGCAGTACCAAGAGGCTGAGAGGCTCGCCGCCGGGGGCAATGGCAGTCGGATTAACGACGACGATGGGATCCATCTTCTACCGGAATGGGAGCAGGTTGAGGCTGGGGGTTCCCCAGCAGGGTGTCGATCACACGTTCCACCCATTCCCGGATCTTTTCCAGCACCTTTTCTACCCAATCCATCCGATCTGCCTCGCGAGGTTTTACGAAGGGAGTTTATTCGACGGACTTCTATGATAGCGCTTCTTTCCGAGGGGTGTAGAGGTAAACTACCCGGCTCCGACCGCTAAGCGGTACGGAGCGGGCTTTCAGTAGCCCTGAGCCTGCTCTGCTCTACCAGAGAACAAAACAAGCCCG
>NZ_JBSSAB010000052.1:0-13856 GCF_054058195.1 Thermostichus sp. OS-CIW-29 | reverse complement strand
TCGGGCCTGTTTTGTTCTCTGGTAGAGCAGAGCAGGCTCAGGGCTACTGAAAGCCCGCTCCGTACCGCTTTAGCGGTCGGAGTCGGGTAGTTTACAGCCTCTATAGATTGCTGTAGCGTTCTTCGGCCCAGGGTTCACCGCCCATGTAGTAGCCGTTGCTCCCCCAAAAGCCCAGCTGATCTTAGGGGGGAAACTCCAGGCATATGGGTGAGGGATCAAAGTGCGCACCGGCCCTACCGGGAGCGGTTGTCCTTCCAGGGTATGAACCAGGTAGTTTTCGGGGCGGGTGAACTCCTCCAGAGTCAGGTTGGTGGTGTAGCCGCCATAACAGTGTTGCATCACCGCCTTGGCCTCAGGAGCAATGGATACCAACTGCAACCCATCCGGGATCCACACCCCTGTCCAGTTGACATCCTCCATCTCCTTTCGGTACAACGCAAAGACTGGAGACACGGCACAGCTTGCCCACTGCTGTCGCCCCCATCCAGCCCCACCACTTGGCCGGTGTACTCCGTCATCGAAGGCTTGGTACTGCGCTGGAGTGGCCTTGAGGAGTTTGGCATCTCCGACCAGCGTGGGTGTATCTTATCGCAGGTCTAACAGGGCAAAAGCCGTCCTGGAAGGGCGGGGCTTTGGACCTAGCTTTTTGGTAAAGGTATGGGCTCTAGGGTGGAATCTTGTCCGTGACGGGCCTGTAGGATCGGGTCAACCGGGAACGAGGACTGGCGCTGCTTCAGGATCGGGGAGAATGGATCCCTGTTGGAGCCTGTGAATGGCTGCCGGGGATAGGGGAGAAGAGCCCGGAAGGGACTCCGTCCCGCTAACCCAAGCGGGTGAGGTTGATAAAGCCGACTGGTGGAACTGAGTTGAGCAATTTTGGGGTGCAGAGCGTGTTGTCGATGAACCTATGGAGTGCAGGGCTGTTGGGCCTTACCTTCAGCTCACCTGGAGAATTTGTCTTCCGCTTTCCCCCCGGCACCCCGCTGGTGGGAGGGCTGGGCCTACGCTGGTATGGCCTATTGATGGCAGTGGCCGTGTTGGTCGGCTTGATCTTGACCAAAGCGTTGGCAGAATCTCGTCATCTAGAGAAAGAGCCT
Source organism: Thermostichus sp. OS-CIW-29 (assembly GCF_054058195.1). Lineage (NCBI taxonomy): Bacteria > Bacillati > Cyanobacteriota > Cyanophyceae > Thermostichales > Thermostichaceae > Thermostichus > Thermostichus sp. OS-CIW-29. The sequence goes on along the minus strand of NZ_JBSSAB010000052.1, from coordinate 12,759 downwards.
GGCAAAGCCAGTGAACGAGTGGAGCTACTGGCCCTGTGGTTGGTAATATCTGGGTTTCTGGGCGCCCGCCTCTACTACGTCCTCACCCACTGGTCAGAGTTCCAAGACAACCCCCTCTCGGCCTTTGCCATTTGGCAGGGGGGTCTCATCATCCACGGTGGGGTGTTGGCCGGCGCGCTTGCCCTTTACCTCTATTGCCGCACCACCGGGATCAACGGCTGGAAGTACGCCGATGTGCTCACGCCGGGGTTAATTTTGGGCCAAGCCATCGGGCGCTGGGGCAACTTTTTCAACTCTGAGGCCTACGGTGCCCCTATTCCTCCCGACAGCCCTTGGCCGCTGCGGGTGTACATTCCTCCCCAAGCCCGCGAGCCGGAATACAGCCAATTTGAGTTTTTTCACCCCATCTTTTTTTACGAAAGCGTCCTCAACCTGCTTCTATTTGCCCTCTTGATGGGAATGTTCTGGCGCTTTCCCAAACTCAAAGATGGCACTTGGGTTTGGACCTATGTTGTCGGCTATAGCCTGATCCGCATCCCCTACGAAATCTTGCGCGTGTCGGCGGTGGCCTATCTGCCGGGAACTTCCATCAAAGCCGCCTATGTAGCCAGTGGCTTGGGCTTGGTGATCGGGATCGGCATGTTGATCTACATGTACCGGCTGCGCTTCGACCCCGATTTGGAACAACTGGCAGCGTGGTTATCGGAGCAAGCGGGATTAGCGCCAGAAGCAGCCCAAAACCTTCTGGAACGGGCTTGGGCCATCCAGCAACAACACCGCCGCGCCGACCTGTTGGATCGTGTTACCCTAGCCATGCCCCACTTTCCCAGCGCCCTTGCCCCCCACCTCTCTCTGGCTCGACGGGAGCTGCTGATGCGGCAACTGTTTTGTCGCCTGGAAGGCAGGGATCCCTCTGAGGAAGGGCTGGCCCAAGCCAGTTAGTGCCGTGGCCATCAGGCTGAATCAGGGTCATTCCCTCACCCCCAAGGAGAAAGCAGGGCCAGGGAGCAAAACCTTTAGGCCAGCAGACCTCGGGCCAGCAAACCCGCCCCCCCTCCCATCAACACCAACAGCCAAGTGGGCTGGCGAAAGCGCATCAAGGCAATGAAGGCCGCTACCCCGATCCCCAAAGCCACCAGCGAAGCGGGAGTTGTTTGTTGTAGCAGCGCATTTTGGGCCAAGGGCACTGTAGCCGCAGCAACAGCCCCCAGGGCCGTTGGGGTAATTGCCTGCAGGGATCCCTTCACCCAAGCATTGTGCCGTATGCGCAACAGAACCGGAGCTGCCAGCAAAATAAAGGCAAAAGAAGGGGCAAAGATGGCCACTGTTGCCGTCAGGGCCCCCAGCACCCCTGCCACCTTGTAGCCGATAAAGGCTGCCGTCAGCACCACCGGGCCAGGAGTAAATTGCCCAATGGCCACCCCATCCAAGAACTCTGTCGGCGTCAACCAGCCCAACTGATCCACCACCTCGTCGGCGATGAAGGGGATGATCACCAGCCCTCCCCCGAAGATGGTGCCGCCTACTTTCAGGAAAAACAAGGTCAAAGGCCAGAAATAGGCACCAATCCGCTCCAGACCCCAAAAGCTGCTCAGGATAAGGGTTTCCGGTGGAACCGTGGCCACTACCGTCTGGGCCAACGTCAATACTGGCCAAGGGAGTAAAATCGGGATCCCCGATAGTGGGCCTTTTTTGGGCCCATACAGCAGCAGCCCCACCAGAGCCGCCAGCCCGAACAGCAACAGGATATTCACCCCCCCGATCAGCAGCAGGGCAAAGGCCGCCACCGCGATCAGCCCCCGGCTCCAATCCTTCACAGCTTTACGGCCCAGTTTCCAGCAAAAGGCCAGGATAATGGCGATCACCACCGGGGCCACCCCAAAAAACATCCCCTCTAGCTGCGGCACCCCCTGAAAGCGAAAGTAAAGCCAAGAAAAAATCACCTCGATCACAAAAGCAGGGGCAATGAAGCAAATCCCCGCCAGCACCGCCCCCAACCAGCCTGCCCGCACATAGCCGACATAGATCCCCATCTGGGTAGAAGCTGGCCCTGGCAACATTTCACATAGGCCCACCCCTTCGGTAAATTGTTCCTGGCTCATCCAGCCCCGCCGGATCACCGCCTCATCGTGTTGCATGGCGATGTGGGCTTGGGGGCCGCCGAAACCCAGGGATCCCAGCCGCAGGAATACCACGGCAATCTCTTTCAGGCGCGTTGAAAGGGAGGGCAAGTTGTCGGGGGCGTTTTCCGGCCTGGGGAACTGACCGGGAGCAGACTCAGAAGACATGGGCAAAGCCCGGCAAGACAACCCCGCCTATCCTGCCATCTGTCCGGGATCCCTTCAAGAGGACAACACTCGCCCGTTTATCCTTTCACCCAAACTGCCCCCTCAGGTCTTCAGGCTTCGCAACCACTCTTCCAGAGCGCGGATCGGCGCGGGATCCCGGTAGACGCGCTCCTGGCGCCTCTTCACCTGTTGGCCCATTTGCTCTCGCCACTCTGGATCCAAGCCCAACTGACTGGCAATCTGGACGTATTCATCGAGGGTGTGGGCGATGGTATCCAGGATCCCCATCTGCTGCAGGATGGCGTAGGTGTGGCGGCCCCGCATCAGGGATCCGGGCAAGGTGACGATGGGCAGGCCGTGGGGCAGGGCTTCCAGGGTGGTGTTGCCCCCTGACCAGCCGAGGCTATCCAGGTAAATATCCCCCAGGGCGTTGTAGGCGGCATATTCTGCAGGCGAGAGTTCCGGTAGGAGCACCACATACTCTTCGGCAGCTAGGTCATAGGCCTGAAAGGCTCGTCGCAGCCGCTGCCAAAAGCGCTCGCGGATCCCTTGGGAGAGGCGGCCCCGCAAAAATAGAAATTGACACTTCCCCACTTCCCGGGCGATGCGGGGGAACACCTCGTCGTACTGAGGTAAGTACTTGAATAGGGATTGGGCGCAGAGGTAAAGCACCCTGTCGGGATCCACCCCCCAAGCTTGCCAGTCCACAGGGGCGGGGTCAACTTCTAGGGGAATATAGTAGGTGCCGATGCCAGGCAGGGGCAGGAGCTGCTCGGTGTAATGGCCGGCCCCGTCCGGCGGCTCCATCAGCTCGCTGCTGAGGAAAACGTCTATTGTCGGCAGGCCAGAAGTTTGCGGGTGGCCCCAGGCCATCGCCTGTACTGGCGCCAAGCGGAGGGCGGCCAGTTGGGCACAGACCGGGTCAATGCCCACTTCCGGGTAGAGGAGCACATCCAGCTGTGCCTCTCGAATAGCCGCTTGCCATTCTTCTATGCTGCGGGATCCGGCCACAAAGTGCTCAAAACGAGGGGGCAGGGAGCACGTGACCTCATCTTGGATGACCGAGGTGTGGAAGCCGTAGAGGGCCACTTGAGCACGATCCAGGGCTTCTACCCAGCCGCGAGTCAGGATCTTCCAAACGGAGTGATCCCGAAACAGGCCGGAGACAATGCCCACCCGCACTCGGCCAGGATGTCGCTGCCAGAGGACGGAGGGCTGGGGATAGCGGGCCGCCATCACGTCCCTCACCAAGGATCCGTAGAGCTGCTGCAGATCGCGGTCGTTCTGGCCTTGGTAGGGCAAAAAGAAGGGTTGGACGGAGCCGATCCCGGCAGCCGCTTGCTCCAGGGTTATCGGATCCCGCGGCAGTTGTTCCCAGCGGGCCTTTACCTGTTGTAGGGCTTGGCGGTAGCGCTCCCGGGCCACGGAAACTTGGTCTGCCGAGGCGTACAGCAAGGGCAACTGGCTAACACACCAGCCCAGGGCCGCGGCCAAGTCGGCGGGATCCGCTTGCCAGAGTTGGTAGAACAGCTCCGCCGCTTCCTCCTCCCGGCCACAATCCCGCAGCAGGATGGCCAGGGTGTAGGCGGCATCGGCAAAGTCCGGCTGCAGCTCCAGGGCCTGTCCCAAGGGGACAAGGGCCGCCTCCAAATCCCCCTGCTGCCGCAGCACCAGCCCCAGCTGGTACAAAACTTCCGCGTCCGGCCCCCCCTGCTCTAGGGCCAGTTGCAGGTGAGTTTTCGCCTCCGCCAGCTGCCCCGCCTGCTTGAGAACAATTCCCAAATTAAAGTGGGCGTCGGGAAACCAGGGCTGGTGGGCAAGGGCCTGCCGGATCAGGGCAATCGCGTCGTCCAGGGATCCCTGTTGCTGCCGACAGACCCCCAAGAGGTGCAGTGCCTCGGGGTGGGTGGGCTGGGCTTGCAGCACCTGCTGGTAAAGTGAGACAGCCTGTGGCCATTGCCCTGCCTGGTGATGGCGAACGGCTTGGGCCAACAGACGCTGCAGGTGCTCTCCTCTGTCCTTTCCAGCTCTGCCTAGGCCAAAGCCTTTCCCCGGTCCAGACACAGTGAGCTCCTCTCGCCGGCGGATCCTGGGCCTCTACCCCATCAGCCGTTGGGGAAATTGAGAAAGCCCGCCAAGGCCGGAGCAATCGGCAACAGGGTCATGACCATCAAAAAGAGGGCCAGCAATGCCAAAGCATCCCGCTGACCGTCGGTTTCAGTAATCTCATCCTGCGGTGGACGCTCTGGCTCGCGGGCGATGAACAGGATCAGCAGCGCCCAGTAGAGGGCCAAGACGTTGCTGATGGCCGCCACCGCCAAGGCAATCAGGGTGATGAAGGTGGCGCGGGCCGCCGTCTTCCGCCCGTACACCGCCTGCACAATGCGACCCCCGTCCAGCTGCCCTGCCGGCAGCAGGCTCAAGGCGGTGATTGCCAGGCCAATCCAGCCCACGGCAACAAAAGGATGAATGGGAACCAGCTCCGCCTGCAACTGGGATCCCAGCACCAGCCGGGCCAGAGTGCCCACTAGGATGGAGCTGCGGAAGATCTCCGTGGGCACATACAGACCCTCGGAGCCGGAGAGCTTTAGGCCAGCCAAGAGCACCAGCAGCGACAGGATCCCGCTCGCTGCCGGGCCGGCAAAGGCAATGTCGAACAAAGCCTTGCGGCTGGGCACCGGCGATTGGATGCGGTTCAGGGATCCCAGCGTGCCGATCCCCAAGCTGGGGATAACAAAAGCAGGGCTGAGGCGCACGCCGTACTTGCCCGCCATCCAGCGGTGTCCGGTCTCGTGCACCAGCAAGATGGCGAAGATCCCGGCTGCCACCGGCAGGGCTTCCACCCAGCGCCCCGGCGCATCCAACAGCCGGAAGCCCAAGAGATTGGCCCCCACCTCCAACGTGGCGACGAAGCTGAAGACCAGCAACGCCCCCGCCAGGATCTGCGCCCCCACGGAAGCGCGGTAATTGACGATGGGATCCGGCAAGACCACCACCGCCGGCTTTTCCGCCGGATCCTCCACCAAAAAGAGCTGGTAGCGACTGCCCACCTGCTCTTTGAGCTTCTCCACCAGCAGGGGTACCACCACCTCCGCCTCCTGGCGCAGGTTGCCCTTAAAAATCGCCCCTTCCCCATAGGGGACGGTCTCGGTGACGAAAAAGGTATCGAGGCCGAAAATAGACTGAATGGCCTGCAGATCCTCAGCCGAGATCCGCTGCAGAACCGCAGGCGCTTCCAAAGGCGCCTCCCCTGCCGAAGGGGCTTCCCCCTGCTCTTCCAGACGAGCCAACTGCTCGCGACGGGCCTGCAGCTCCTGCTGGGCCAACTGGCGGGTCTTGCGCCCCACGGCAATGTAGAGCCCCGTAAACACCAGCAACAGCAGCAGGAAACCGGCAAAGTTGAGGTAGATTCCCAGCAGCAGCAGCCCCAGGAAAACCACCCACGGCAACAAGAGCAGGGATCCCTGTAACCACACCCAAACGGCTAAGGATCCCCGCCGACGGGCTCTCCAGAAGCCCCAACCCAAAAAGGCCAGCGTTCCCAGCAAAAAGAGCGGCGTAATCTCAGCGGCAATGTTCATGGCTGACCTATGAGGCTGTACGGGTACCAAGCTGAGGGCAAGACGGCTCAAGCAGAAACAGCCGTTCCTTCAAAACGGGGCTCCGGCTGCTCCCACAGGTAGAAGCCAGCTTTCCGAGGTTTCAGGAGGAACAGCCGCAAAAACTGATAGAAGTTATCCAAGTAGAGGGGCAGCTTGCGCAAACCCTTGAAGGGGCCGGATCCCCGGGCAATCTCCCTCAGCTTAGCGTTGTTGGCCACGCACTTTTGCAGCCGCCGCACAAACTCAGGGTTTTCCACATCCAACACCACCGGGAACACCTTGGCCGCCTCGCGGTTGGTCTTGTAGATTACCTCCATGTCATAAGTATGGGGATCCAGCCCGATGAGGCGGTAGAAATCCGGGCGCTCTCCCACATCGTTGAGGTACATAGTGGCGAACACCGACAGCAAGAAGAAACGGCACCACAGCTTGGCCACCCATCCCTTGAGCAGCCGCGGCTGGCTTAGGAGCATGAGCGCAAAGAAATCGCCGTGGCGGTTCTCGTCCTGGCACCAGTTCTTGAAGAAGTTGAAGATCGGGTAAACGCGATCCTCGGGGTGGGCCTCCAGGTGGCGGTAGATGAGGATGTAGCGCCAGTAGCCGATCTTCTCCGAGAGATAGGTGGCATAGAAGATGAAACGCGGCGCGAAATAGGTGTAAGACTTGTGCTTAGTGAGAAAGCTCAGGTCGAAGGCCATGTTGAAGTCGCCCATGGCGCGGTTCAGAAAGCCGGCATGGCGGGCCTCATCGCGGCTCATCAGGGCAAAGCACTCGGCCAAAACGGGGTTGGTCTCTTTTAGCTTGCGCGACAGCTCCTTGTAGAGGAGAAAACCGGAGAACTCGGCTGTACAGGAGCGCTCCAAGAACTCCACAAACAACCGGCGCGCCTGCGGATCCAGGCGGCTTTCCCAGTCTTGGTTGAACTCCTCACCCCGGACGAAGTGATGGCGGTTGTAGTCGGCGCGAAACTCCTGCAGGATGGCCCGGAAATCGGCCTCTCGATCCCCTAAGCCCATTTTGCCGATGGCCTCGAAATCGGTGGTGTAGAAGCGCGGCGTCAGGATGGTCTCGGTGGGCACTCGCGCTTGAGTTTGAGCAGCTTGCAAACTGGGACTCATAGTGATTTAAAGCGGATGAAAAGGCCAGGTATACTCTCGCAGTTTACCAGCCTCTCTGGCCGTCGTGGGGATAAGAAGTGTTACCGGCAGGCTCTGAGAGATCCTTAAGACTCCACTGCCAGCGGCTGGGATCGCAAGGGATCCGTCAGCTCGCTGCCCTCCTCCGAAGGCGGGATCACCTGCCAAAACAGAGGCAAATAGGATTCCCAATTTTGCAGAATGCGCTCCGCTTTGGGGGAATGGGTGCGGCGATAGTGCTCTTGGATCAGGCTCTTCAGTTGTGCCTCTGCTGCTGCTGTCTGCACCCGCTGAATGCGCACGATCTCCCCGTTGACCTTGGCGGGGAAGTTGCCCTCCTCATCCAGCACATAGGCAAGGCCGCCGGTCATCCCCGCTCCCAGGTTGCGGCCCACCCGCCCCAGCACCACCACCACCCCACCGGTCATGTACTCGCAGCAGTGGTCGCCGGATCCCTCGATCACCGCCTGCGCTCCCGAGTTGCGCACCGCAAAGCGTTCCCCCGCCTGGCCGTTGGCAAACAGGGATCCGCCCGTGGCCCCGTACAAACAGGTGTTGCCCAGGATTACATTTTCCGCCGGATCGCGGGGCGCCTCAGGGGGAGCCAGGATGACGATCTCGCCGCCACACATGCTCTTGCCCACGTAGTCATTCGCTTCTCCTGTCAGGGTCAGGCGCATCCCCGCCAGTGTAAAAGCGCCAAAGCTCTGGCCGGCGCTGCCGACAAAGCGCAGATCCAACTGCCCCCCCTGTTGGGCGAAGCCGGTATCTCCGTACAAGCGGGCCAAGGTTCCGGCAATGCGCCCGCCCACACAGCGGTCGGTGTTGGCGATAGGGATCTCCACCGTGGCCGTGCCGCAGGTTTCCACCGCCTTCTGCACCTCCGGCTGAGCCAGGATCTGCTCATCCAGCACCGGGCCGTTGGAATGCACCGGCTCATGCTCCAACCAGTCGGGCAGGGTGTTGGGATCAAAACCGGGGGGAGTTCGCAGCAGACACTCCAAGTTCAAGGATTGGGTCTTCTGCAGAACCGCATCGGCCCGCGGACAGAGCAGATCCACCCGTCCAATCACCTCCTTCAGAGAGCGGTAGCCCAGTTGCGCTAAGACTTGGCGCACCTCCTCCGCCACAAAGGTGAAGAAGGTCACCACGTGATCTGGCGTGCCGGGGAAGCGCTTGCGCAACTCCTCCTTCTGGCTGGTCACTCCCACAGGGCAGTTGTTAGTGTGGCACACCCGCGCCATGATGCACCCCTCCGCAATCATGGCCACCGTGCCAAAGCCAAACTCTTCTGCCCCCAGCATGGCCGCCATCACCACTTCCCAACCCGTGCGAATGCCGCCATCCACCCGCAGGATGGAGCGCTGCCGTAGGCCGTTTTCCAGCAGGGTATGATGCACCTCCACCAGGCCCAACTCCCAAGGTGCCCCGGCATGTTTGATGGAGCTCAAGGGGGAAGCCCCTGTGCCCCCTTCATGGCCGGAGATTTGGATGATGTCGGCGTTGGCCTTGGCTACTCCTGCCGCCACTGTGCCGATGCCCACCTCCGCCACCAGCTTCACCGACACCTGTGCCTGGGGGTTCACCTGGTGCAAGTCGAAGATCAACTGCGCCAGATCCTCGATGGAGTAGATGTCGTGGTGGGGCGGCGGCGAGATCAAGGTCACCCCCGGCTTGGAGCGGCGCAGCTTGGCGATGTAGGGGCTGACCTTTTTGCCCGGCAGTTGCCCGCCCTCGCCCGGCTTGGCCCCCTGGGCAATTTTGATCTCAATTTGCCGCGCGTTGAGCAAATACTCCGGTGTCACGCCAAAGCGGCCCGAGGCCACCTGCTTCACCGCCGAGCTGGCGTTGTCCCCCATGCGCAGCCCCTTCAGGTGGGGAAAGCGGGCCGAGGTGCCATCTGGGCCTACATCGGTGATGGGGAGGTATCGTTCCGGATCTTCCCCGCCTTCACCGGAGTTGGACTTGCCGCCGATGCGGTTCATGGCAATGGCCAGGGTCTCGTGGGCCTCGCGGCTGAGGGCCCCCAAGGACATCCCACCTGTGGCAAAGCGTTTGAAAATCTCCGACACCGGTTCCACTTCCTCCAAGGGAATGGGATCCCGGTCGCTGCGGAAATCCAGCAGGTCTCGCAACGCGGTGGGGGTGCGGCTGCGCAGGTGCGCCCTGTAGATCTCATAGTGGGCAGGCTGACCCGATTCGATGGCCTTGTGCAGCAGTTTGGCCATTTCTGGACTGTTGATGTGGTATTCGCCTTTGGGCCGCGCCTGGATAAAGCCAAAGTTCTCCAGCTTTTTCGAGGTGAGTTCGGGGAAGGCCCGCTGGTGATTCACCATGCCCTCGCGGGCCAGATCTGCCAGCGTCATGCCCCCCACCCGCGACACCGTGCCGCGGAAGGCCAGATCGATCACCTCTTGGCTCAGGCCAATGGCCTCGAAAATCTGCGCTCCGTGGTAGCTGGAGAGCAGAGAAATGCCCATTTTGGAAAGAATCTTGAGCAGCCCTGCCTCAATGGCGGCGCGGTACTTCAGTTGCACCTCGGCCAGGGAAAGCTGGGGCAACTTGCCGGCAGCCATCTGGGTTTGCGTCTTGGGCTTGTGCCACCACTGCCGCACAGCTTCATAGGCCAGATAAGGACAAACGGCGCTGGCCCCATAGCCGATCAAGCAGGCAAAGTGATGGGTACTCCAGCATTGGGCAGTCTCCACCACCAGGGAAGCGCGTAGGCGCAGCCCCTCCTGGATGAGGTGATGGTGGATGGCGCCCACCGCCAACAGAGGTGGGATCAGAGCCTGCTCGGCATTGAGGCCGCGATCCGAGAGGATTAAAATCTCAGCTCCCCCCCGCACTGCCTGAGCCGCCTGCTGGCAGAGGGCCCGTACCTGGACCTCCAGTCCTTCTGGGCCGGCAGCCACCGGATAGAGAATCGGGAGCGTGTGGCAGGGAAAAGGGGTATGCTGCAGAGCGGCCAGCTCCGCTTCGTTGAGCACCGGGCTGCGCAACTGCAACAGGCGGGCATGCTCAGGGCGGATCTCCAGCAGGTTGCCCTTGGATCCCAGATACACATCCAAAGACATCACCAGGCTCTCCCGCAGGGGATCGATGGCAGGGTTGGTGACCTGGGCAAAGCGCTGCTTGAAATAGTCGTAGAGGGGATGAGGCTGGGTGGACAGCACAGCCAGCGGCGCATCATCCCCCATGCTGAAGGTGGGCTCCTTGCCCGTAGCCGCCATCTCCTCGATGATCATCTCCACATCTTCTGAGGAGTACCCGAAGGCGGTTTGGGCTTGTAACAGTTGTTCTTCCGAGAGGTGAGGGGTATTTTCAAAGCCTTGGGTGCTGAGCTGAACGCGATGGGCTTTGAGCCATTCGCCGTAGGGGTGCTGGGCTGCCACCTGGGTTTTGATCTCCCAGTTTTTGCAGATGTGCCCGCTCTGCAGATCCACCGTCAGCATCTGCCCCGGGCCTAGCCGCCCTTTTTCCAAAATGTCGGTCTCCGGCAGAGGAACCACGCCAGCTTCCGAGGCCACCACCAGCAGACCATCGCGGCTGCGAGCGTAGCGGGCTGGGCGCAGGCCATTGCGATCCAACGTGGCCCCGATGGTTTTGCCGTCGCAGAAAACCACCATCGCCGGGCCATCCCAAGGCTCCTGCAGGCCGCCGAAGAACTCGTAGAAATCCACCACTTCCGGGTGATTCTGCAGTTCTGGCTGGTTGCGATAGGCCTCCGGGATCAGCACCATCATCGCCTGCTGAGTGGAGTAGCCCGACTGAATCAACAGCTCAAACACAGCGTCCAGGCCCGCCGAGTCGCTGGTGCCCGGGTCAATAATCGGCTTCAGATCCTCGACCGCTGTACCCCAGCGGGGATGGGAAAGGGTTTGTTCGCGGGCGGCCATCCAGTTGACATTGCCCAGGTAGGTGTTGATCTCGCCGTTGTGGCAGAGGTAGCGGAAAGGCTGAGCCAGCGACCAACGCGGCAGGGTATTGGTGCTGAAGCGGCGGTGGTAGGTGGCGTAGGTGGTGGTGTAGAGGGGGTTTTGCAGATCTCGATAAAACTGGCCCAGAACCGACGATTGCACCATGCCTTTGTAAACGACAACCCGGCAGGACAAAGAGGCAAAATACAGAGCATAAAAGCCAAACCGAGCCTCTACCCGCCGCCGAATGCGCCGCCGCAACAGATAGAGCTGCTGCTCTAGCTCGTCTCCTTCCAGCGTGGGATGGGTGAGGAGCATCTGCCAAATGGAGGGCATGGTCTGCCGCGCCATCGGCCCCAGGCAATTGGGATTGACCGGTACCTGCCGCCAAACCACCCGCTGCCAGTCGGTGGTGGTCAAGTACTCATCGATCACCTGCTGCACCGCCTGACACTCAGCAGGATCCTGAGGCAAAAAGACCATCCCCACCGCGCTGTGAGTGGGATCCCAAGCTCGAATTTCTTCCCTCTCTGCCTGCAACAGCGACCAGGGGATTGCCGTTGCAATGCCCGCCCCATCACCGCTCTGGCCGTCGCCGCCACAGCCACCCCGATGTTCCATACAGGTGAGGGCCTGAAGGGTTTTCTGCAAGAGGTCGTGGCTGGCTCTCCCCTGCTGATTCACCAAAAAGCCGACCCCGCAAGCATCCCGCTCTTGAAAGTGCCAGTTTTCCTGCAGGATAGGGGCCGAGACCTGAGAGGGATGGGGATTCATAGGAGTAAAAACAGTTTGGAATAAATCACGCTTTCAGAGGTGGAAAACCAGCATATCGCACTCCAATCCGACAGGAAAAGGGGGGCAGTCTCAAGTCACGGCTGGCTCTTGCCAACAGGGCAACCGTTGGGGCAATCGGCTCAGCGAAGTAAAGACAAAAAAGCTCGCCATGAACAGATTTTTCGAGTTTCTTCTGCAGCTTTCCCCGACGGACTGCGGACGATCTGAGAAAGCTAGGGCGAATGCGCCAGCTCACACCGGCTCCGCTCGCTGGCAACTGGCCCTGTGGAGAACTGCGGTAGGGAGACAGCCGTAGGGTATGTCCAGGAAGAGGGCAACCCCACAGATGTACAACAGATGTACAAAGTCAGGCGTGCAACGGTCTATCGCTGGCTGAACCTAGAAGACCTCAGGCCGACAAAAGTCAAGACCCAGAAGCCAAAGATAGACTTGGCCGCCCTGCAGCAAGACATAGGCCAGGATCCAGGAGCTCAATTGTAAGGATAGAGCTCAGAGATTCGGGTCGCGCCAGCGGGACGGAGCCCTTGCCCTATTGACTATACTGGTGGTGCTCTGGGAGCAATGATACTATTACCCTAGATTTTTCGTGTTTCTGAGTAAGCTCATGCTGACTTGCCCAAGCCGTCATTCTTTTAACTTAGATACGACAAGATCCATAATGGAAAGCAGCATTATCGATGCCAGGATTGTCACAGGCAATTTATACCTGAATCTACTCAAAAGATTGTCTCAGAAGTCAATATATCCCTAGTTAATAAACTTAAGCGACTTTCCATTGCTGCTATATCTTATGTAAATGAACTACCAGAACTCTGGACAAAATTATGTTAATCACAAATCAACTTATCCTTCCCAAATCATGGAGGTCTACCCGTCAAAAGAGGTACTTTGATCCTGCGATGCGACGAGCTATTGCCATTTGTGCTACAGCCTGTTAAGGGCTCAAGGGGTACAATAGCAGCACTTAGCAAACCAACTTCGGAAGGAGGATGGATTGATCAGTAGTAAAGAAGTCTTC